>JAKJFK010000077.1 GCA_022704925.1 candidate division TA06 bacterium
GGGGTGCCGTAAAAAAGGTTGCGGCTCCAAAGCGCCGGGAACCCGTCCGCCGAACCGCCCCCCGCCGCAAAAAAACCGGAGCCTGAGTTTTCGACCCGCCGTGATCAAGCGAAGCGAGCCCGCCTCTGTTCTTTAAAATTCGTCTGGAATACGGTTCAGAAACAACGAGGCCGTGAAGCAGAGTCCTTCGGACACGCTTCACGGCTCTCTTCAAGTCCTTTGTCAGGAAGCGGCGCCCTTCGACCGGCCCTTATAAAAACCCAGGGCCAGGCTCAGGGCCGTTCGACTCGAAAACGGCCCGCCGTGAGCGAGCGAAGCAAGTCCCCCTCTGTCATTTGAAATTCGTCTGAGATACAGTTCAGAAACAACGAGGCCGTGAAGCAGAGTCCTTTGGACACGCTTCACGGCGGTGAAGTGTGCGCCGAGCTCGTCGAGGCGCTCTACTTCACCGTGCCGGAGGAGGGACTTGGCGCCCTCGGCTCCCACTGCGCCTCGGGTCGGCCATTCGCTGGCAACGCTCCCTATTCGGTCGCCTTGCCTGACTTCGCTCTCTTCAAGTCCTTTGTCAGGAAGCGGTGCCGGAGGAGGGACTTGAACCCTCATGAGGTTGCCCTCACCGGATTTTGAGTCCGGCGCGTCTGCCATTCCACCACTCCGGCTTCTATTGCAGCGATTCCCTGGAAATGTTCCAGCGTCTCATTTGGAATTGATATTTTATCATATACGCCAGGACCTAACACCATCAGTATTCCGGGAGTAGGATGAGGCAGCCCATTCCTTCCAAAATCCAATTTCACATTTAAGGAAATCTTCCAATCCAAGCTGACGGCCGGCCTTTAAACGTTCAGTCCCATCCGGTCATCATATATTAAAGTCAGCTATGGGGGGCTTTTTTCGCAAACGGTTGCTCAGCAACAGGGGAGGGTGGCTATGAACGGAACAAAAAGGTTGACGGCACTGGCGTTGGTGCTGATTTTAGGTCTGGTCTGGTTCGGGCTGGCCAATTCGCAGGAAAACCGGGAACGCCGGAACACTGATGGAACGACGGCCGCCGGTGATGCGCAGGGACGTGGCAACCGCTCCGGTCGCTGGGATCCCCAGCAGATGAACCAGCGCCGGCTGGAGTGGATCAAGACGACTCTCCAGTCAAGTGACGAGGAATGGACCGTTTTACAACCGCGTCTCGAGAAGGTCTTGACCCTTTCGCGCCAGACCGGCGGCGGCCGCATGATGATGGGCCGCTCCGGCAGAGAAGGTTTTGGCGGCCGGCGTTCCGACACCCGGACCGATACCAACGCGGCGCGGCCGGGAAACGACCGAACCACCATCCAGTCTTCGCCCGTGGATAAGGCCGCCGGCGAACTGCAGCAACTGGTTAGCCAAAAAGACGCCTCTTCCGGGGCGATCGTCGCCAAGCTGACCGCCCTGCGCCAGGAGAAGGCCCGAGCCAAAACCGAACTGGCCGCCGCGCAGAAATCGCTCCGGGAAGTCCTGAACGCCCGTCAGGAGGCGCAGCTGGTTCTGATGGGTCTGCTCGAATAATCTCGCTTCAACTCTCTCGCGAATCGAAAAAAAAGGCATGATCGATATCGTCGGTAAATTAATCGAAAACAAACTGTTGAATCGGGAAACGGCCGAACGGGTCCGTTCCTTAAGCAAATCGGGCGTTCCGCTTGATGAAGCGCTGCTGACCGGATCCGGCCTGGCCGAAGAAACCTTGCTGAAAATCCTGGCGGCCGAATTCAACGTTTCCTACCGCGATATCGAAGAATCTCTTCCGGGCCGGGAATTCCTTGCGGTTTTCCCGGCCCGCATTTTGATTGATCGCCAGCTGCTGCCCCTCTCCGAAGAGGCCGGCACGGTAATGGTTGCTACCAGCCGCCTCTTCGACACCGCCGGCATCGACGAGCTGCGCCTGGCCACCGGGCGCGAATTCAAGCCGGTTCTGACCACGCCTTCCCAGATCCGGCAGGGGCTCAAGATCTGCCTCGGAATCGGCGCCGACACGGTGCAGTCGATGATTTCCGACAGTGAGGAGATGCCGATCACCGTGGTCACCGACGAGACCGAATCCGGGGTGGACCTCGGGGCGGCCGCCGAGGACGCCTCGATCATCCGGTTCGTCAACCAGATTCTCAAGGAGGCGATCGAACTGCGGGCGACCGACGTTCACTTCGAGCCCTTTGAAAACGAATTGCGCGTGCGGTACCGGATCGACGGGGTTTTGAAGGATGCCGCCGTCCCGCCCGAGATCCGCCGCTTCCAGGCGGCAATCGTCTCCCGTCTCAAGATAGTCAGTTCGCTCGACATCGCCGAAAAAAGGCTGCCCCAGGATGGCCGGATAAAGATTTTCGTCTCCGGGCGGGAGATTGACGTCCGGGTCTCGGTAATCCCGATGCTGCACGGAGAAGCGATTGTCCTGCGGCTGCTGGACCGGAACGCCGCCCTGCTGGGCCTGGCCCAACTCGGAATGTCGGAACGGGACCGGAACTTCTTCGGCCGGATGCTGGACCTTCCCCACGGGATCATCCTGGTCACCGGACCGACCGGCAGCGGCAAAACCACCACGCTTTACGCCGGTCTATCCACGATCAACGACATCCAGCGCAAAATCGTCACCATCGAGGATCCGATCGAATACCATCTCCGGGGCATTAACCAGATTCAGGTTTCCAACAAGGCCGGCCTGACCTTCGCCTCGGGCCTGCGCGCCATCCTGTGCCACGACCCGGATGTCATCCTGGTCGGAGAGATCCGCGATTACGAGACGGCCGAAATTGCCGTCCAGGCCTCGTTGACCGGCCATCTTGTCTTCTCAACCCTGCATACCAACGATGCGCCGGGGGCTCCAACCCGGCTGGTGGACATGGGCGTCGAACCTTACCTGGTCGCCTCGTCCCTGGAGGCGGTCCTGGCCCAGCGCCTGGTCCGCCTGATCTGCCCGCACTGCAAAGAGGAGATAGCCGACGCCGACCGGGAGGTCCTGCGCCGGGAATATGGCGAGGAAATCCCGCCGGTGCTCTTTCGGGGGCGGGGTTGCCGCGAATGCCAGGGCACCGGCTACCTCGGGCGCAGCGGCGTCTTCGAATTCATGCACGTGACCGATGATATCCGCGCCCTCATTCTCAAGCGGGCCTCTTCGCGCGAAATACGCGCCGCCGCGACCCGGCAGGGCATGCGCAGCCTCCGGGAAGACGGCTGGCGATTGATAAGCGAAGGTTTTACGACGCCTGAGGAGGTTATCCGCGTTACCAAGGATGAACGGGTAAACGGGACCAACTCCTACGGGACGGCGCCCGGTGAGCTGAATGAATCCGGACCGGTCCTGGAATAGGCGACGGTCCGAACGGAAGAACAAAATGCCCGTTTTCTCGTACCAGGCTCTGAACGTCTCCGGTGAAAAGGTCTCCGGCACGCTGACCGCCGGCAGCCGTTCGGAGCTCCTCGAAGCGATCGGACGGCAGGGCCTGCGGCCGGTCTCGGTGAAGGAAATCGGGGCGGAGGAGGCACCGGCCGGGGTGGGAATTCGACGGCGCCTTTTCAGCCGGACGGCCGGTTCGCAGACCGGCGTCGAAGCCTTCACCCGCCAGCTGGCCAACCTGCTGGCCGCCGGTGTTCCGCTGAGCCGTTCCCTGGACATCGTAACCCGGGAAACGTCGGCGGCGGACGTCCGGCAGCAATGGAACACGATCCGGAACGACATCAAGGGCGGCCTCTCCTTCGCGACCGCTTTAAGCAAGTGGCCGCGATCCTTCCCCCCGGTTTATGTTGCCATAGTACGCGCCGGGGAGACCGGCGGTTTCCTGAACCTGGCGCTGGAACAGATAGCCGATTTCCGCGCCCGGGAACATGACCTCAAGGGGCGGGTGAAGGCGGCGCTGGTTTACCCGGTGCTGCTGGCCGGACTGGCCGGCGTGGTACTCATCTTCCTGATGACCTATTTCATTCCTCGTTTTTCGGCGATATTCTCAGAGTTCGGAGGTTCGCTGCCCTGGCTGACCAGGTTGATAATGAACCTCAGCCGCTGGCTGGTAGGGCACGGACTGATCCTGGCGGCCGCGGCCGTCGCGGGCATCATTTCCCTGCGCCGGGCCCTCGCCACCGAAACCGGGCAGCGCGTCCTGGAACGGACCGTCCTGAAATTGCCCGGGATCGGCACCGTGGTGGCCAGGTTTGCCCTGGTCCGCTTCTCCCGCATGCTGGGTACCCTGCTGGGCGCGGGCGTACCGCTGGTGCTCGCCCTTAACGTCGCGCGCGAAGCCATCGGAAACCGGACGCTCTCCGACGCGGTGACGCGCGCGGTCGAAAACGTCAAAAGCGGATCGAGCCTGGCCATGGGGCTGGCCTCAAGCGAACGCCTCTTTCCGCCCTCGGTCGTGGAAATGGTGGCCGTCGCCGAGGAAAGCGGCAACCTTAACAAGGAATTGATCCGCCTGGCCACCTCGTACGAGAATGACCTGGATCGCCAGTTGCGCATGCTGGTTTCGGTCATCGAGCCGGTACTCCTGTTTTTGACGGCCGGCATCGTCGGCACGGTGGTAATCGGAATGCTCCTGCCGGTCTTTACGCTTCAGGACCTCATCCGTTGAAGCCCGGCCATCTCAAATTATTAAAAGGAGGAGACAGTCATGCCAAGCAAACCCTGTAAACGCGTCAAACCGGACAATTACTCCATTGGACGGTCCGGTAACCGGGGCTTCACCCTGATCGAACTTCTGCTGGTCCTGGTGATCCTGACGATCCTGGCGGCCATCGTGGTTCCCAGGTATGCCAAGCGTTCCGAGCAGGCCCGCATCACCGCCGCGAGCACCGACATCGCCAGCCTGGAAGCGGCGCTGGACCTCTTCGAAGTCGACGCCGGCCGCTATCCAAGCACGGAAGAGGGACTCGAGGCCCTGGTCGAGGTGCCGGCCCAGCTTGAAAACTGGAAGGGGCCTTACATCAAGCGGGGAGTGCCGAAGGATCCCTGGGGCAACCCCTATGTTTACACCTCGCCGGGCGATAACAATTCCAACAGTTATGACCTTTACTCCTACGGCCCGGACGGAAAAGACGGCGGCGATGACGATATCGACAACTGGTCGGAACGGTAAAACCCGAATCCCGGTGGATCTCGGCCGGCCTCCGGCTGGCTTTACGCTGCTGGAAATGATACTGGTCATGGTGGTCATCACCATCGTCCTTTCGATGGCGGCACCTTCCTTGAGCGGTTTTGCCCGTTCCCGGCCGATCTTCGACGCCTCGGTCAAATTTGTCAGCCTGTCCGATTACGCCCGTTCTCAGGCGGTCGCGGAGGGGCGCGTTTATCGTTTGAACCTGGATACGGAAACGGGCCGTTTCTGGCTGACCGCCCAGGAAGGCGGCGCCTTCAAGGAACTCGGGCAGGGAATGGGCCGGGTCTTCCGCCTGCCCGACGAAACCAGGGCTGACTGGATTGAACACCCGTCCCGGACGGCCGAAGCAAGTCCCCCGGAATTCCTTTCAATGGGCAGCGCGGAATCCCTGGTTCCACGGGACTCCGGTGATAACGAGTATATCGAATTTCAACCCGACGGCAGCGCGGAGACGGCGGTCATCCGGCTTACCGACCGGAAAAACAACCGCCTTGATATCACCAGCTCATCGCCCACGGACCGTTTTCGGGTGGTCACTTCGACAGGAACCTGATAAGATGAGGATTCCCGACCTTGCCAAAAAAAGAGATGCCTTCACCCTGGTGGAAGTCCTGGCGGCGCTGACATTTACGATGATCCTCCTGCCGGTGGCGATGAAGGGCGTTTCTCTGGCGACCGGAGCTTCCGCGGACGCGCGCCGCCGGATTGAAGCGACCCTCCTGGCCCGGACCCTGATGGCCGAGCTGGAATCGGAAGGCGTGAACCAGTTCTCCGAAGCCTCCGGTGATTTCGCCCCGGAAGCGCCCGGTTACCAGTGGTCGGCGCGAGTGGCCGCCGGGCCGGAGAGCAACCTTAACGAATTGCAGGTGGAAGTCACCTGGCAATCGCGCGGATCGGAACGCTCGGTAACCCTGGCCACGCTGATCTACGAGGAGGGGGTTTCAAATGAATAAACCCTCCGCCAACCCTTGCCGCAATAAAGGGTTCACCCTGCTGGAGATGCTCCTGGCCATGACCATGACCGCCTTACTGGCCAGTTCCCTTTACGCCAGTCTTCGAATCGGATTCCGCGCCCGGGAACAAAGTGAAAAATCCCTGGAACCGTTCCGGGCCGCGGCCAATGCTTTCGACATCATGCGCCGGGACCTGCAGTCGACCCCGCCTCCGCGCGGAATCCTGGCCGGTCCTTTCCTTGGTCTTGATGGCGGGGAGGCATTATCGGAAAGCGGTTACGACAGCATCTCCTTCTTCACCCAGCCCATGGGAAGGCTGAACGCGGCGCCGGGTATCATCGGGCTCGAGTACCGGCTGGAGATCCCGGGAGGGGAGTCTGAACCGGCCCTGACCAGGCTGGTTACGACCAACCTGCTGGCGCCGGAGACCCCGGCGGCGGAAACGCAGGTCATCTGCCGGAACGTTAACGAGTTCAACCTGCGCTATTTCGACGGCAGCGAGTGGTTCGACAACTGGGACTCAACCGGCCAGACCGACAACCTGCCCCGGGCGGTCGAAATCAGCCTCGAGCTTCCCCTGGCCTCGAAAGAAGGCGAACCGGAGGTGTACCGTTTCCGGCAGACGGTCCTGCTTCCCTGCTGCAACCCGGCCGCCGCGGAAACCGTCTCCGCACCGGCCGGTTCGTCAACCCAACGGACGGGCGGAACGGGAGGCGGATGATCCGGCAGCTTCGGCTGGCCGGGCGCGCCGCGCCCGGGCCGGAAAAAGCGTCCCGGTTCAAGGGGTACGATTTTGATCGCCACCATGTGGGTCGTACTGGTCCTGGCCGGGTTGGTACTTGTTTTTGCGCACCGGATGCGGGTCGAAGTGCTGGCCTCGGCCAACCAGCTGGCCGCCGCCCAGGCGGAGTGGGTGGCCCGGGCGGGGCTGGCCTTCATGATCGCTCAGGTGAACGGCACGGACGGGACCTGGTCTAACGACGAGGCATTATCGTGCGAGGCGGTTCCGGTCGGAAACGGTTATTTCTGGCTGTTGCACCCGGACCCGGAGGATGACTGGTCCTATCGTTTCGGCATCACCGACGAATCCTCCAGGTTAAACCTGAATTATGCCACCGAGGAGATGCTCCTGATGTTTAACGGCCTGACTGAAGAACTGGCGGCCGCCCTGATCGACTGGCGCAATCCGGATGCGGAGGCGCCCCCGATCGAGGGTGGTGCCAAGAGCGAATATTACCTGCTCCGGTCGCCGGCTTACAACTGCAAAAGCGGTCCGCTGGAAACCATCGAGGAGATTCTCATGATAAAAGGCGCGAGCCCGGAGATTCTCTTCGGAGAGGACCTCAACCGCAACGGTGTGCTCGATCCCAATGAGGACGACGGCGACGAGAACCCGCCGGCCGACAACCGGGACGGCCAGCTGGACCGCGGCATCTATCCATTCATAACCGTCTACTCCGAGGCCGCCGCGGCCACCGGCGGGCGAAACCGACCGACCAGCCCGATCAACGTGAATACCGCTCCGCGCGAAGTCCTGCAGTGCCTGCCGGGACTGGATCAGGCCGATGTGGACGCCCTGATCAACGCGCGCTCGGCGGAGACCACCAATCTCGACACCCCCGACTGGGTGAACCAGGCGCTGCCGGCGGCAAAAGCGGCCGCCATCCGCAACTGGATAACCGTGCAATCCTACCGCTTCTCGGCCGACATCGTGGCGGTAAGCGGCGACGGCCGGGCCTTCAAGCGTTTCCGCGC
>JAKJFK010000295.1 GCA_022704925.1 candidate division TA06 bacterium
TGTTGGCGATCAGGGTGGAGACACCCATGAGCATGGTCTCCTCCAGGAGTTCCTCGCCGAGCTCCACCACCTCGCGCCCCTTGACGACGCGGGAAAAATAGGAGAGGTCTTCCGAACCGTAAATCTGGAGGATGAGATTATCGGCCTTCACGAAGCGGATGCTGGCCTCGGCGATGCGGTTTAGAATGGCATCGAGGTCGGGTGTTTCGCCGAAGACCGAGATTATTTCGTTGAGGGTGGAGAGCAGGCCCGATTCCCGGCTGCGGTCCGATAGCTGCAGCTGGCATTTCTGCTGTTCCCGCTCGATCCGGTTGAGCTGGCTGCGGTGATGGCCCTGGATCAAGAGCAGGTTGAGCAGGGCCGCGCCGGCGATGATGTCAACCAGGGCCACCAGCATCCGGCTGGAAAGCAGGTCAACTGGTTGGTTGAGATAGCGGAGGTTGATGAACAGGACGGCGGCCAGCAGGACGGCGGAAAAGAACAGGAAAAGAAATCTCTTCATTCTCCCATCCAGGACGCCGGGGAAGGCCGCGCCGGAAAGTTATGAGAGGTTCTGTTTCGCCAGTTCAGCCAGTTTCCGAAAAGCGTCGGGTTCCTTGAGAGCCAGTTCCGCCAGCATTTTGCGGT
The DNA here is from genome assembly GCA_022704925.1 of candidate division TA06 bacterium. GTDB lineage: Bacteria > Ratteibacteria > UBA8468 > MWAK01 > MWAK01 > MWAK01. The sequence goes on from JAKJFK010000295.1 coordinate 628, forward strand.
TGAGTTCCACCTGGGCCTTCTTCAGGCCGTTGATCAGCTCCCGGTAGGTAAGGCCGGCCTGCCGGGCCGCGATGTTGACCCTGATGATCCAGCGGCTGCGCATCGAGCGCTTGCGCTGGCGCCGGTCACGCCACGAGTAGTCGAGCGCCTTCTCGGAGAATTCCTTGGCGAACTGGTAAACCTTGGAACGGCTCTGGCGAAAGCCCTTGGCCCGGGTCAGGACTTTTTTACGCCGGGCCCGGGTGGCCGGGTTGTTAGTGCTTCTAGGCATAGGGTAACATCCTCCTCGCTTGTTTCCGGTCGGCGGCCGCGACTTCGCCATTCCGGCGAAGCTGGCGTTTCTGCTTGCGGGTCTTGGACGACATCAGGTGGCTGGAAAAGGCGTGGGCTCGCTTCCACTTCCCGCCGGCATTGCGCCGCAGCCTTTTCGCCGCGCTTTTGTTGCTTTTTTGCTTGGGCATCGCTTTATTCTCTCCAGCCTTGGAAACTGCAAAAAGTTGCGATTAAAAACATTATATTTTATAACGGACGGAAGATTATGTCAATTTGCGGGCCTTCGAAACGGGACGGCCTTTCCACCGCCGCCACCGGGGCCAGCTCCTGGGTCAGCCGGGCGATCAACTCCTTGCCCCGTTCGGAGTGTACGATCTGCCGACCCCGGAACCGGATCTGGACCTTGACCCGGTTGCCCTCTTTCAGAAACTGGATGATGTGCTCTTTCTTGAAGTTGTAGTCGTGATCGCTGATCACCGGGGAGAAGCGGATCTCCTTCTGCTCGACCATTTTCTGCTTTTTGCGCGCCTCCCGTTCCCGTTTTTCCTGCTCGTACTTATACTTGTGGAAGTCCATCACCCGGCAGACCGGGGGGGTCGCCTGGGGAACGATCTCCACCAGGTCCAGCTCGGCCGTCCGGGCCCGGGCCAGCGCCTCCTCCCGGG
>JAKJFK010000296.1 GCA_022704925.1 candidate division TA06 bacterium
ATAAGCCTGAAACCGATCTCAATAACCGCCTCCGAGCGGATCGCCCGGTTCGCCTTTGAATACGCGAAGAAGAACGGCCGGCGCAAGGTGACTGCCGTTCACAAGGCCAACATCCTGAAGTATTCCGACGGCCTCTACCTGGAGTGTTGCCGGCGGGTAAGCCGGGAATTTCCGGAGATCGAATTTGAAGACCGCATCGTTGACAACATGTGCATGCAGCTGGTACAGAAGCCCGAACTTTACGATGTTCTGGTACTGCCGAATCTTTACGGAGACATCCTTTCTGACCTGGCCGCCGGACTGGTGGGCGGACTGGGAATAACCGCCGGCGCCAACATAGGCGAGGGCGTCGCCCTCTTCGAGGCGGTTCACGGAAGCGCGCCGAAATACCGGGGCCTGAACAAGGTCAACCCGACCGCCCTGATCATGGCGGCGCGCCTGATGCTCGATTACCTGGGCGAGACCAAGGCCGGGCAGCGCCTGGAAAACGCGGTGGCCAAAGTCATCCGGGAGGGCAAGTCGGTCACTTACGACCTCAAGCCGGGCCGAACCGGCGAAGCGGTCGGCACCATTGAAATGGGCCGGGCCATCCAGGCCGCGCTCGAAAAATAAGCGAAAGAGATAACATTTAACATGGTAACCATCGTCGTCGGGACCCAGTGGGGTGATGAAGGCAAGGGCAAGGTCATCGATTTCCTGGCCGCCGGCCACCAATTGATCGCCCGTTACCAGGGCGGCAGCAACGCCGGCCACACCGTGGTCGTCAATGGAAAACGATATATATTCCACCTGATCCCTTCCGGCATATTACATCAGGGTGTCGAATGCCTGCTGGGCAACGGCGTGGTGATCGACCCGGTCTCCCTGGAGACCGAGCTGCAGACGCTGGAAAAGGAAGGTATCCCTTATGCCGGCCGCCTCTGGATAAGCGAAAACAGCCACGTTACCCTTCCCAGCCACAAGGCCCTGGACAAGATGGAAGACCGTTTCCGGGGCAAGGGTATGCTGGGCACCACCGGCCGGGGCATCGGCACCACCTACGCCGACAAGTCGGCCCGCATCGGCATCCGGATGGTCGATTTCATCAAGCCGGAGGTATTCCGGGCCAAGCTGGAAATCAACCTCCAGCTCAAGAATTATCTCTTCAAAAAATACTACGAGACCGACGACATCTTCCAGGTCGACCGGATCATCGAAGATTATGCGCCCCTGGCGGAACGCCTGCGACCGATGGTCCGGGACACCGCCTACTACCTGAATGACGCGCTCAAATCGGGCCGCAACCTCCTCTGTGAAGGGGCCCAGGGAACCTTTCTTGACATTGATTTCGGCACCTATCCCTACGTTACCGCCAGCAACTCCATCGCCGGCGGCGCCTGCACCGGACTTGGCCTGGGACCGACCCGGATCAACCGGGTGATCGGAGTGGCCAAGGCCTACACGACCAGGGTGGGGGAGGGGCCTTTCCCGACCGAAATAGCCGGGGTCTTCGGCGACCGCTTCCGGGACCTGGGCGCCGAATACGGGGCCACCACCGGCCGGCCGCGCCGCTGCGGCTGGTTC
>JAKJFK010000078.1 GCA_022704925.1 candidate division TA06 bacterium
GAGGGCAAGTGCGAGGTCAAGGGCGACCGTCCCTGCGGCTGGCTGCTCATTTACAACCGCCTCAAGGAACTCGGACGGCTGGACCTCATGAAGGTCCGGCAGCCCTTAAAGGACTGGTCGAAGAAACTCAAGCCGCTGCGCAGCAAAGCGGCGGCGATCTGATACCAAACGCGGATCAGGAAACCTGACGACCGTCAAAAACAGGAGAGCGGAATGACCTTCAAAGAAAAGCTCAAGACCGACCGGTTCCTGGCGACCGTGGAGTACGGACCGGAGAAGGGAATCGCCACCGAACCCTTCCTGCAGATGGCCCGCGAAATCGGCGGGCGGGTGGACGGCATCAATGTCACCGACCTTCAAAGCGCGGTAATGCGCCTGGGCTCGCTGGCCCTGTGCATCAAGCTCAAGGAGGCCGGGCAGGAACCGATCCTGCAGATGACCTGCCGGGACCGGAACCGGCTGGCACTCCAGTCGGACCTGCTTTCGGCGGCCGCTTTCGGCATCGAAAACGTGCTGCTCCTGACCGGCGACCACCCGGTGCTGGGCGATGACCCGGCGGCCAAGCCGGTCTTCGATCTTGACTCGATCCAGCTCCTGGAGACCGCCCGCCGGCTTGAATCCGGCCTCGACAGCGCCGGCAACAAGCTCAACGAACCCTTCCCGCGCTTCTGCCTGGGCGCGGTCGTCAACCCGGGCGCGGAACCGCTGGAACTCCAGCTGATCAAGCTGGAAAAAAAAGTCGCGGCCGGGGCGGAATTCATCCAGACCCAGGCTGTTTATGAAGTCGAACGCTTCGAAAAATTCATGAAAGAGGCGGGACGGTTCGGGATCCCGGTCATGGCCGGCATCGTTCTGCTCAAAAGCGCCGGGATGGCCAAATACATGAACGAAAACGTCGCCGGGGTCCACGTGCCGGACACCTTCATCAAACGCATGGCCGACGCGCCCAAGGAGAAGCGGTCCGCGGAAAGCATCGCCATCGCCGCCGAACTGATCGGGGCCATGCGCGGCCTCTGCCGGGGCGTCCACATCATGCCGATCGGTTGGGAACGCCACCTGCCCAGAGTGCTTGACACCGCCGGGCTCTGAGAACCGGGCGGAACCTTTTTTAAAGGAGGCCAGCGATGTTGAGTGATCTGGAAATAGCCCAGCAGGCGGAACTTAAACCCATCCGGGAGATCGCCGCCGGGCTCGGGCTCAAGGAGACGGAACTTGAGCTCTACGGCAACCACAAGGCCAAGGTGCGGCTGGAAGCCCTGGAGCGGTTCCAGGACCGGCCGCTCGGGAAATACATCGACGTGACCGCCATCACCCCCACTCCGCTGGGTGAAGGCAAGACCGTCACCACCATCGGCCTTTCCCAGGCTCTGGGACGTCTCGGCAAAAAGGTAATCACCTGCATCCGCCAACCCTCCCTGGGGCCGGTCTTCGGCATCAAGGGCGGCGCGGCCGGCGGCGGCTACTCCCAGGTCATCCCGATGGAGGATTTCAACCTCCATCTTACCGGCGACGTCCATGCGGTCGGACTGGCCCACAACCTGCTGGCCGCCTTCATTGACAACTCCCTTTACCATGGCAACCGGCTGGGAATCGAACCCCATTCGATCAGCTGGCCCCGGGTGCTCGACGTCAGCGACCGGGCCCTGCGCAACGTCGTGATCGGCCTGGGCGGACGGGAGGACGGGATCCCGCGCCAGAGTTCCTTCGACATCACGGTGGCCTCCGAGGTTATGGCCATCCTGGCCCTGGCCACCGACCTCTCCGACCTCCGCCGCCGTTTGGGCCGGGTGGTGGTCGGCTTCGACCATTCCGGAAAACCGGTAACCGCCGAAGATCTCAAGGCGGCCGGAGCGATGGCGGTCCTGCTTCGCGACGCCATCAAGCCCAACCTCCTCCAGACCCTGGAACACACTCCCTGCCTGGTCCACGCCGGACCGTTCGCCAACATCGCCCACGGCAACAGTTCGGTGGTGGCCGACCGGCTCGGCATCCGCCTGGCCGAATACCTGGTCACCGAAAGCGGATTCGGCGCCGATTGCGGCGCGGAAAAGTTTTTCAACATCAAGTGCCGGGTAAGCGGGCTGAAGCCGGACGCGGCCGTGGTTGTCTGCTCGGTGCGCGCCCTCAAGATGCACAGCGGCAAGTTTCGCATAAGCCCAGGCCGGCCGCTGCCTGAGAAACTGCTGGCCGAAGACCCGGAAACGATGCTGGCCGGCGCCGAAAACCTCTCCAAGCACATTGAAAACATAAGCCTTTTCGGGGTTCCGGTGGTGGTGGCGGTCAATCGCTTCCCGACCGATTTCGACTCCGAAATCAAAGCCCTGGTCGATTTCGCCACCCGGGCCGGGGCCCGGGCCGCCTGCGAAAGCCAGGTTTGGGGCCGCGGCGGCGAAGGCGGCCGCGCACTGGCCGAAGCGGTCACGGCGGCGGCCGCCGAAAAGAACGATTTTCGTTTCCTTTACCCGCTCGAGGCGTCCATCAAGGAGAAGATCGAAACGGTGGCCCTGAAGATCTACGGGGCCGGACGGGTCGAGTACAGCCCGCTCTCCGAGGAGAAGATCCGCTATTACAGCCGGAACGGGTACGCCGGCCTGCCGATCTGCATGGCCAAGACCCATCTTTCCCTTTCGCACGACCCCAGGCTGAAGGGGCGGCCCCGGGACTTTGCGCTTCCCATCCGGGACATCCGGCTGGCGGCCGGAGCCGGCTTCCTCTACCCGCTCTGCGGAGAGATGAGGACCATGCCCGGCCTGCCCAGCGAACCGGCCGGCAACCGGGTTGACCTGGACGACGAAGGGCGGGTGGTCGGTCTCTTTTAACCGGACGGAGAATGGGCGAACGACTGGAAAGAACGCTGGAGGCCGCCGAGCTGAAAGGGCGTCTTTCGCTTGAACAGCTGCTCATCCTTGGTTTCCTGGCCGGGGCATACATAGGATTCGGCGCCCTCCTCTCCCTGGTGGCGGCCAGCGGCTGGCACCCCGGCTTCGGCCTGGAACGCCTGGCGATGGGGGCCGCCTTCAGCCTCGGCCTCATCCTGGTGGTCGGGGCCGGCGCCGAACTCTTCACCGGCAATTGTCTGCTGGTCACGGCCAACTGCTCCGGTCGGCTCTGCGGCCGGGCTACCCTGCGCAACTGGGGCTGGGTATACCTGGCCAACCTGGCCGGGAGCGTCTTCCTGGCCGCGGTCGTCTACCTGGCCGGCCTTCACCTGGCCTTCGAACCGGCCGGGCTGGCCCGCAAGGCCCTCGAGATCGCCCGGGCCAAGGCCACCCTACCCTTCTGGACCGCCTTCTGGCGGGGCGTCTTGTGCAACTGGCTGGTCTGCCTGGCCGTCTGGATGGCGGCCGGAACCCGGGACTTCGCCGGCAAAGTCCTGGCCGTCTTCTTCCCGGTGCTGGCCTTCGTGGCCATGGGTTTCGAGCACAGTGTCGCCAACATGTTCTTCATCCCCTACGGATTATTCCTGTCAACCGTCCCCCTGCCCGGGCTCGACCTGCGCGCCTTCCTGGTCGGAAACCTGCTGCCGGTCACCCTGGGCAACCTGGCCGGCGGCGCCTTCTTCGTGGGTTTCCTTTATCACCGGGCCGAATCCGCCGGCCATTAACGGCCGGGCCCGAACTGTTGTACAATATAAAAAGCCGGAGTGTGCGAACTATGCCGATAGAGCTGAAAATTCTCCAGGATAAGAACCGGGACTTCCGGGAACGCCTCGATCAGGCCCGGGAAATGGCCGGGTTGTCGTCCAAGGAAGCCAGGCGCCTGGAACTTGAAAAGGAAATGGGCTCGGATTCCTTCTGGGAGAAGTCCGACAACCGCCGGGTGATCGAGGAATTGAAGGAACTGCGGGAGGAACTGAACGCCTTCGAAGCGGCCGAGAAACAGCTGGGCGACTGGGGCGTGATGCTGGAACTGCTTGAGGCCGAACCGGACGAAAAGCTGGAGGAAGAGGCGGCCCGACAGGTGGCGGAGATTGAAAAGCAACTCCGCGAACTCCACATCCTGGTGACCTTCCGGGAACCCGAAGACCGGCAGCCGGCCATCCTCACCTTTCACGCCGGCGCCGGCGGAACCGAATCCTGCGACTGGGTTTCAATGCTGCTGCGGATGTACCAGCGTTTCGTGGCCTCCCGCCGCTGGAAGGGGGAGGTGGTCGACCTGCTGCCGGGGGAAGAGGCCGGCGTCAAGCGGGCCACCCTGATCGTCTCGGCTCCCCATGCTTACGGCTACCTTAAAGGTGAAGCCGGAGTCCACCGGTTGGTCCGCATCTCCCCTTTTGACGCCAACCGGCGGCGCCATACCTCCTTCGCCTCCCTGGCGGTCATCCCGGAACTCCCCCCGGAGGCGGAGATCGAGGTTAATGAAAAGGATATCGAGATCCAGACCTACCGGGCCGGTGGCGCCGGCGGCCAGAACGTTAACAAGGTCGAAACGGCCATCCGGATCACCCACCTGCCGACCGGGATCGTGGTCACCTGCCAGAACGAACGCAGTCAGCACCAGAACCGGGAAATGGCCATGCTGATTCTCAAGAGCCGCCTCTACCAGCTGCAGGCCGAGGCGCGCCGGAAGCAGGAGGATGAAAAACGGCAGCAGGCCGGCGAGATTGCCTGGGGAAGCCAGATTCGTTCCTACGTGCTGCAGCCCTACCAATTAATCAAGGACCACCGCACCGGCTACGAAACCGGCAATGTTGAAGCGGTGCTGGACGGCGGTTTGGACGCCTTCCTGGAGGCGGAATTGATGTACTTCAAAACCGAGGCCAGGTAAAAAGAACCGCAGATACAGAGCAGCTCCCCCCGCCCGATCAGACCCAAGCCCGTTTCCAGCGCTTCCCGGGGCGTCCCGGCGACAATGGCCGGAGAGCCCGGGAAACGCCTTCCAAGCCAGTCGGCCAATTCCTGGGGATCGCGGGCCCGGTTCGAATCCGGCCTGGTCAGGATAAAACCGGCCGCCTTCGGGGCCAGCGTCTTCAACATCTGCCGGTAATCCTTATCCCGAAGCACTCCGAATATGAATCGATACCGGCAGCCCGGGTAAAGAGCCTCCAGATTCTGGACGAGAACCCGGATGGCCGGCGGGTTGTGGCTCACGTCAAATAGAACCGGGGGCTCCTTGCGAATCACCTGGAGCCGGCCGGGCCAGCGGACCTTCCGAAAGGCCCGGCGCACGGTTCGAACCCCGGGCCGGAGACCGGCCGCTTCCAAAGCCAGCAAGGCCAGGGCCGCATTCTCGACCTGGTAACGGCCCGGAAGGGCAAGTTCCAGGTTCTCCAGCCGGCGGTCCGAACCCGGCCAGGCCAGGTTGAACCGGTTGGAATCCGCCGCCGCTTCACCCATCTCAAAGCGGATATCCCGTCCAACCTGGTAGAGTGTTGACCGGCGCTCGCCGGCCAGCCGCCGGAGCACCCGCCCGGCCGAAAGACGCTGGGTGGAGATTACCACCGGCCGGCCCGGCTTGATGATGCCGCCCTTCTCCCCGGCGATGGCGGCCAGCGAATTGCCCAGGTAACGCTTGTGCTCCAACCCGATCGGCGTAATGATCGAAACCAGGGGCTGCACCAGGTTGGTAGCATCCATCCGGCCGCCGAGACCGACCTCGATCACCGCGAAGTCCACTTTTTCCAGGGCGAAATGGCGGAAGGCCAGGGCGGTGAGCACCTCGAAGTAGGTCGGACTGTGCGGCCGGAACCGGGAAAGACGTTCGACCACCGGGGCCAGTTCCTCGATCCGACGGGTGAAATCGGCCCGGCTGACCGGACGCTGATCGACCTGGACGCGCTCCCGGGTGTCCAGCAGGTGCGGGGAGGTGTAAAGACCGACCCGGAACCCGGAGGCCTGAAGAAGACCGGCCGTCAGGCGGGCGGTCGACCCTTTGCCGTTGGTCCCGGCCACGTGGAAAACCTTCAGGCCTCGCTGGGGCTCGCCGAGAGCGGCCAGCAGACGGGACATGTTGGCCAATCCCAGCCGTATCCCGAAACGCTCGCGCCCCTCCAGAAAATCGATCGCCTGACGGTAAGTCATTGCTAAAGGCGGGCCCGCTCAAAGACGCCGGGCGAGGTGAAGGATGGCCAGCTCGACCGCTTCCCGGCCGGACCGGCGGCCGGTCCGGACATCGCGGTCCAGTTCGCAGAAACGCTTGAAGAGGGTGGCCGACTGGTTGTTAAGACGACCCTGGCCTTCCACCCGGCTACGCAAATACCAGGTCAGAATACCCATGAATTGAGGAAAATGCTTCCGATCGTCCGTGTACTGCCTGTCAAGAATTTGAAGGGCCCGTTTCAGATTCCCGCGCTGGAGGACCCTGGTGACCCCGAAAGGATCCACGGCATCGGCCGCCTCACCCTTGAAGAAGAAACGGAACTGGTTCCCGGGGAAGGGAAACTTGTTTTTGGGGCTGGTTTCAAAGAGCATCACCAGGAAGGCGCTGGCCGAGGGTTTCTTAAGGTATTCGAAAAGGGCATCCCGGTCCTCCTTGCCGAGCTTCTCGGCCCGCCGGAGCAGGATGAAATGGCGGCCGCCGGCGAAGGGAGGCGTCTGGCAAAGCTCCATGATTCGGCCGGCAGTGGTATCCTCACCGTAGAGGACCGTTTCGTTGAAGGCGGTGATGCCATCCGGGAAGGCCGCTTTTTTCAGTTCGGCCGCCTTCCGCTCGGCGGCGGCCAGGTCCTGAAAAAGCAGCAGGTAGAAAGGTTGGAGCGTCATGGCCGGACTTCGGCCAGCCAGTCCACGGCCCGTTTGGCAAGATCGGCGGTCAACCACTCGACGATCTCCTTTTCCGGGCGGACCGCGGAGCCGTAAAGGGGAAAATCGCGGCTTACCGTAATCGTCTTTTCCAGTTCCCGGGACCCGGGCGAAGCCTCGGAAGCCGGTCCGGAAAGCTGAAAACGGACGCTCAAAACAAGCCGGTAACTGCTGACCTCCCTGGGGTCTTCGAGCTTGAAGGTAAGCGGCCGGCGCTGGTACCCGGTAATGCTTCCGGAGAGCCTCCAGTCGGCCGCCCCCCCCGGTTCCAGCCGGATCCCGGCCCTCAAGATCTCTTCGCCCAGGGCCCGGACCAGGTCAATTTCGACCCCCGGTTCCATGGTCTGGTTGGAGATGGCCGCCAGGTGAAGGGATTCCAGCCGGGGCCGGGAAAGATTCCGGTAGCCGCAGCCGGCCGCCAGGAAGAATCCGCCGATAATAAAGGACGCGATTTTCAGTGTCCGGGAAAAATTTTTCATCTGGGAGCAAGCAGGGCGGCTTAAAACTGATTAACCTTCCATCTTTTTCAGCCATTCAGAGGCCTGTACCGCGGCCGGCGTTCCGGGATACTCCGCCCCGACCCGACGGTAGTAGATGGCGGCCGCCTTCCGGTTGCCGTTCCTCTCGTAATAACGGCCGGCCTCCAGGATCTTTTCCGCCAGGCGCGACTGAATATCGCGGTGGTAGCGTTCCGCCTCCGGCCGCTCCCGGAGATCCGGGTACTTGTCCAGGCAGGCGGTAAAACGGCCGTAGGCATCCAGTAGAAGTCCGTCGTTATTCTTCTGCTTTTCGGCCTGCCGGTAAGTGGCCAGCGCGGCCCGGAACTCGGCGGCCGGGGCCAGGACGCTCTCCGGATACTCACCAAGCAGCCGGTCGAAGTGGGCCACGGACTCCTGAAAACGGCGACGGCGGAAAAGGTAATCGCCCAGTTCGAAGAGCGCCTGTTCGGCTTCAGCCGCGTAAGGGGCCGCCGCCACCGCCGAACCAAGCAGTTCGGAAGGATCCCGTTTCCAGAAGGTCAGCCGTCCGGGCCGCTGGCGGG
>JAKJFK010000079.1 GCA_022704925.1 candidate division TA06 bacterium
GGCGTGGTGCTGGAAGTCCTTCGGGCCGGCTACCGCTACCGGGAGCGGATTCTCAGGCCGGCGCTGGTCCGGATTAACCGCCGGCCGGACGCGGAAGCCGATTCTACTCAGAAACCGGGGCCGGAATCCGAGGCCGCGGCGGACGACTCAACCATCGAGGAGGCATAATGAGCAGGGAAATCCGGGTGGGTATTGCCGGATTGGGACGGACCGGCTGGTTTAATCACGCCAAAACGCTCGAGACGATGGCGGGGAGCTACCGGATAACCGCCGTTCAGGATCCCAACGCCGACCGCCAGAAAGAGGCCGCCGGGGCCTTCGGCTGTCGGACTTACTCTGATTTTGACCAGCTGCTGGCCGATCCCGAGGTGGAGCTGGTGGTGGTGGCCACCCCGACCATGCTGCATACCGAGCAGACCATTGCAGCCTTGAAGGCCGGCAAGATGGTTGTCTGCGAAAAACCCCTGGCCACCACGGCCGCCGAGGTGGACCGGATGATTGCCGCCGCTCGCACGACCGGACGCCTGTTCACCATCTTCCAGGTCCGCCGCTATGCGCCGGATTTTCTCAAGATCCGGGAAATTCTTTCCAGCGGCTGTCTGGGGCGGATCCTGACCATCAAGATCTACGCCCACAACTTCAGCCGGCGCTGGGACTGGCAGACACTCCGGAAGCACGGCGGCGGGATTCTTTTTAACCACGGATCGCACTATCTTGACCAGGTTCTGCTTTTGATGCCGCCGGGAGAAATAGAATTGTTCTGCCACCTGGAACGGGTGCTGGCCCTGGGTGATGCCGAGGACCACGCCAAGCTTGTTTTGCGGGCGGGAAACGGCCTGGTGGCCGACCTCGAGCTTACCAGCAGCAGCGCCTACAGCCAGGATTTCTGGTTCATAATGGGTAACCAGGGCGGGCTGCGCGGCAGCGCCTCCCGCCTTCAGTGGAAATATTTCGATCCGGCCCGGCTGCCGAAAAAGGAACTGGACGAGGCGCCGGTGGCCGACCGCACTTACAACCGGGACCAGATTCCCTGGGAGCCGGAGCAGGAATGGACCGCCCCGACCGGCCAACCTTCACCATCATCCTTGTTCTACCGGGATCTTTACCAGACCATCGTCAACGGGGCGCCGCTGGCGGTTACCCCGGAAAGCGTGCGGCGCCAGGTGGCCCTGTTGGAAAAGTGCCACCAAATGGCCGGAATCTGAACCGGCCGCCGGTTATGAGCGCGGAGATCGTGCAGGCCCCGGCGAAAATTAACCTGTTTCTCGAGGTTTTTCCACGGCCGCCGGAAGCCCGCCTGCACCCGGTGGACACGGTGCTGGAAAAGGTCGATCTCTGCGATCTGGTCCGCCTGGAGGTCACCCCGGGGCGAATCGAACTGGAGTGCAATCTGCCCGAGCTGGCGAATCAGGAAAACCTGGCCTGGCGGGCGGCCGTTCTTCTGAAAGAGCGTTTCTCGGTCCGGGCCGGGGTCCGCATCGGTCTTGAGAAGCGCATTCCCCTTCAGGCCGGCCTGGGCGGGGGCAGCAGTGACGCGGCCGCCGTCCTGCTGACCTTGAACCGTCTCTGGGCCCTGCAACTTCCCCGGTCCGAGCTGGACGGGCTGGCCCTGGAACTCGGCTCGGACGTGCCGGCCTTCCTTGAACCAGGACGATGCCGGGCCACCGGTTACGGCCAGCAGGTCGCCCCCCTACCCTTCAAAAGCCGCTGGAATTACCTCCTCTTTCTGACCGGGATAGCAATTTCAACCGGGGAGGCCTACCGCGAAATTGATAACTTGACATACTTACCGGCTTCCAGTAAAATTATTTTGAGGGGGGTGGAATTAGATGATTTTTCAGGTGTTTCCAAAGGACTCTTCAATCGGTTTGAAGAGGTTGCCCTCTCCACCCGGGACGAGGTGAAGCGATTCAAAGAGGAGATTGACCGATTTTATCCTCACAACCTGCTGTGCGGCAGCGGTGGGGCTTTTTTCGCCTTGGTCAAGGAGGCAGAAGCGGGAGAAACCGGGAACATTCAGCGATTGAGTCAGCGCCTGCGTTGCAGAATCGTATCGGTTACCGGCATCAGGGGGAGTTGAAATGGAAATCACCGAAACCAGGGTTTCTCCGGTAGAAAAGCCGTCCGGTCGTCTCAAGGGTTTTGCCTCGGTCACCTTCGACGGGGTCTTCGTCGTGAGGGGAATCAGAATCATCGAAGGTGATAACGGACTCTTCATCGCCATGCCCAACCGCAAGACGGAATTCCGCTGCCCGGGCTGCGGCGGCTGGAATGTTTTTCACGCCAAGTTCTGCAACCGCTGCGGCAAGGAAATCGCCATGTCGCAGCCGCACGATAAGAATGAGGACGATCCGAAGAACTACCACGATATCGTCCACCCGATCAACAACGAATTCCGGGAGATTATCCAGAGTCACATCCTGAACGAATACCAAAGCGAAACCCAGGGCAGGAAGACGCTCTGAAAGATTCGCGAACGCTGGAACTCAACATGGATTTTCAGACGCTTCTGGCCCAACTGCTGGACTTCTGGCGCCAGCAGGGATGCCTCGTTTACCATCCAACCGGCCTCGAGGTGGGCGCCGGAACGATGAACCCGGCCACCTTCTTCAAGGTGCTCGGCCCCGAACCCTGGCGGACCGCCTATCTCGAACCTTCCCGCCGGCCGGCCGACGGCCGTTACGGAGAGAATCCCACCCGTCTCTACCAGCACTACCAGCTCCAGGTGATCCTGAAGCCATCGCCGGCCCAGACCAAACGCCTTTACCTGGAAAGCCTTCAGGCTATCGGCATTTCCTGGCGCAAGCACGACATCCGGTTTATCGACGATAACTGGGAGTCGCCCACCCTGGGCGCCTGGGGCGTGGGCTGGGAGGTCTGGCTGGACGGCCTGGAAATAACCCAGTTTACCTACCTTCAACAGGCCGGCGGTCTTGAATTGAAGCCGATTTCAGTGGAACTGACCTACGGGCTGGAACGGCTGGCCTGCTTCCTCCAGAAAAAACGGGTGATCTACGACCTGGATTGGTCGGCCGACTGGAATTACGGACAGCTGCGCCACCGGGCCGAGGCCGAATATTCCCGCTACAGCTTTGAGGCCGCCGATATTGACCGTCACTTCGAACTTTTCAACCATTACGAACAGGAGGCAAGTCAGCTTATCAAGCGGCAGCTGGTCTGGCCGGCCTACGATTACGTGCTGAAGTGTTCCCATACCTTCAACACCCTGGAAAGCCGGGGGGCGATCAGTCTGAGCGAGCGCCAGCGTTTCATCGGGCGCGTGCGCAAACTGGCCTCGGCTTGCGCCCGGCTCTACCTTGGAGATATAATAAATAATTAGCATGCCGGGATGGTGGAATTGGCAGACACGTACGTTTGAGGGGCGTATGGGGAAACCCTTGTGGGTTCAAATCCCACTCCCGGCACTGGATTGACGGGCGGTTAGCTCAGCTGGTTAGAGCGCCACGTTGACATCGTGGAGGTCACAGGTTCAAATCCTGTATCGCCCACCGTTGCTTTCAGAACCAAGCTACCGAACCCCCTTTTCTTCCTGCAGCTGCCGCGGTGCCCGGGGCAGCATTTCCGCCCCCACCCTTCCAACCGCCGGCGCTGAAACCCGTGGAGATTAGACTAATGGAAAAAGTGCGGATCGGCGTGATCGGCTGCGGTGTCATGGGCCGAAGCCACCTGACCAAGTTGAAGGAAGTGCCGCTGGCGGAATTGACCGCGGTTGCGGATGCCTTCCCGGAGAGCGCCCGGAAGGCCGGTGCGGAATTCGGGGTACCCGCCTACGGCGACTATCGGGAGCTTATTTCCAGCGGCCGCTGCGACGCGGTCCTGATTGCCACGCCCCATTACTTTCACCCGGAAATCGGACTCGCCGCCTTTCAGGCCGGCCTTCACGTTCTCTGCGAGAAACCGATCGCGGTTACGGTGCGCGAGGCCGACGCGCTGGTTGCCGCCGCCGAAAAGAGCGGCCGGGTCTTTGCGGTGAACTTCCAGATGCGCACGGTTCCCGAGATCCGTTTCGCCCGCCGCCTCCTGGCCGAGGGGCGTCTGGGCGAGATCCGGCGGACGATGGTGGTGGAGAATGCCTACCGGACCCAGGCCTATTACGACAGCGCCGGCTGGCGCGGCACCTGGATCGGCGAAGGTGGAGGCGTGCTTATCAACCAGGCCCCGCACGGGATAGACCTTTTCCTCCTGCTGGGTGGCCTGCCAAGCCGGGTGCTGGCCCGGACCCGGACCAGTCGTCACGACATCGAGGTCGAGGACGAGGCCTGCGCCCTGCTGGAGTACCCGAACGGCGCCTGGGGCTATTATTACGCCTCCACCTCGGAACTGCCCATCGGCCACCGGATCGAGGTGGTCGGCGATCGGGGCCGCCTGGTTTACAGCATTCGCGACTACCAGTACCGGGAATTGAAATTCCAGTCCTTTAACCCGCCCCTCTCAAAACATATCAGCCAATCCCCGGAGATGTGGACCGGGGTTGAATTGAAGGATGAGCCGATCGAACTTCCAGCCGTGGAAACCGGTCACGGCGAGATCATCCGCAACTTCTGCGCCGCCATCCTCCATGGGGAAGCACTGCTTTCCCCGGGCCGGGAGGGACTCTGGAGCGTGGAGTTTATCAACAGCCTGATCCTCTCCGGCCACCGGGGCCGCGAGGTTTCCTGGCCGACCCCGCGGGATGAATATGACCAGCTCCTGGCTGAATTGAAGAAAAACTCCAGGCTGCGCCAGGTGGCTCCGAAAACCGCCAGCAAGGGGGCGCCGGGCGTGGACCGGATTTAACGCCGGCTTGTTTTCAAAACAAATGGCGATGAAACAGGTCCGGATCGGGGTTATCGGCTGCGGCGGCATGGGCCAGGGGCATATCGCCCTCATCAACGAGCTGCCCGGGGCCCGGCTGGCCGCGGTCGCCAGCCAGACACCGGAGAATGCCCGCTCGGTCGGCACGGCCAACCGGGTCCCCTACTTCACCGATTATCGCCGGCTGATCGAGTCACAACTCTGTGACGCGGTCCTGATCGCCACGCCCCATTACTTTCACCCGGAAATCGGACTCGCCGCCTTTCAGGCCGGCCTTCACGTTCTCTGCGAGAAACCGATCGCGGTCACGGTGCGCGGAGCCGACGCGCTGGTCGATGCCGCCGAAAAGAGCGGCCGGGTTTTCGGCGTCATTCACCAGTACCGGACCCTGCCGGCCATCCGCCTGGCCCGCGAACTGGTTGAATCCGGCCGGATCGGCCCGGTCCGTCGCACCCTGCTGGTCGACCCCTGGTACCGCAGCCAGGCCTATTATGAAAGTTCGAACTGGCGGGCCACCTGGGCCGGCGAAGGCGGCGGGGTCCTGATCAATCAAGCTCCGCACTCCATCGACTTCTTCCTCTGGCTGGGCGGCCGGCCCGGCCGGGTGACCGCCCGCACCCGGAACCGCCTCCATGATATCGAGGTCGAGGACGAGGCGGACGCCCTGCTGGAATACCCGAACGGCGCCTGGGGTTACTACTATGCCTCCACCTGCGATCTTGAGACCGGTCCGATGTTTGAAATTTCCGGAGACCGGGGGCGTCTCATTTATCGTGACGGCCGGCTGGAACTGGTCACCGTTCCGGTGGACCTCTCGGTCCACAGCCGCCGGGCGGCCGACATGTGGGACCTGCCCAGGCTGGAACGGAGCGAACCGCCCTTACCCGGAACCGCCAGCGGCCACCGGGAAATCATCCGAAACTTCTGCGCCGCGATTCTGGAGGGGGAGCCGCTGATCGCGCCGGGTTCCGAGGGTCTCTGGTCGGTGGAATTCATCAACGCCCTGATCCTGTCCGGCCGCCAGGGGCGGCCGGTGGACCTGCCCCTGGACCGGGATGAGTACGACCGGCTTCTTGAAGATCTGCGCCGTAATTCCCGGCCGAAGCAGGTGGTCCGGATCCAGCGTAAAGTTGATCCTAAGTTCAAAATCAACCAGGGGAAAGCTAAATGAGTGTAACCTATCCGAGGGGATTCCGGGCCAGCGGGATGTCGTCCGGAATCAAGGAGAATGGCCGGCCCGACCTGGCTCTGGTGGTCTCCGACCGTCCGGCCCGGGCCGCCGCCCTATCCACCGCCAACCGTTTCAAGGCCGCCTCGCTTCTGGTCAGCCTCGAACATCTGCGTCGCGGCGAAAAGCGGGCCGTCCTGATCAACAGCGGCAATGCCAACTGCCTGAACGGGCGGGCCGGCCTGGAGATGACCCGGCGCCTGGTGGCCGAGCTGGCCGCGGCGCTGCAGGTTCCGGTTGAAGAGGTCCTTTTCGCCTCCACCGGCAAAATCGGCCTGCTGCTGCCCGAATCGAAGATCACCGGCGCCCTGCCCTCGCTGCTGGCCGGGCTGGGCGACCACGGTCATGCCGCCGCCGAGGCCATCATGACCACCGACCGGGTGGCCAAGGAGTACCGGTTCGAGACCGGACTGGCCGGCCGGACCGGTCCGGTGCGGCTGGGAGGCATGGCCAAGGGTGTCGGCATGATCCGCCCGGAACTGGCCACCATGATCGCGGTCATAACCACCGACGCCGCCATCGAGGCCTCGGCTCTGCGCCAGGCCCTGAAGGAGTCGGTCCAGGAGAGTTTTAACATGCTCACCGTGGACGAAGACCAGTCCACCAACGATTTCGTGCTGGTGCTGGCCAACGGGGCGGCCGGGAATCCGCGGATCAAGGCCGGCACCCCTGCCTATGCCGTCTTCCGGGATGCCCTGCGCGACTGCTGCGTCGACCTGACCCGCCAGCTGGCGGCCGACGGCGAAGGGGCGGAAAAGCTGATCGTGGTGAAGGTGGGCGGCGCCTGGTCACTCCGGGACGCCCGGCGGATTGCCCGACGCATCGCCGGCAGCAGTCTGGTCAAAAGCATGATTTCCGGAAGCAACCCAAACTGGGGACGGGTGCTGGCCGCGGCCGGCAGTTGTGCCGCCCGCATCCGACCGGAAAAGGTGCGGCTGGATCTGGCCGGGGTGCCGGTATTCGCGGCCGGGGAAAAGATCGCCGGCGACCCGGCCGAGCTCCGGAACCGTCTGGAGAAAAAGGAAATTATGATTGAGCTGGACCTCGGGCTCGGTGCCTTCTCGGCCACCGCTTACGGCTGCGACCTGACCGAAGAATACGTTCGGATCAACCAGGAATATTCCTGAAGCTCAGGTTCCGAGGATGAAGTCGAGCGCCCGGCCTGAGGCGTGTACCAGCGATTCGGGATGGTGGCGCCGCGGAAAGACCTCCACGGTCAGGTAGCCGTCGTAACCGATATCCCGCAGGGCACGCATCACCTCCGGATAGTCCACGTCGCCTTCCAGCAGGTCGCAGAAACCCTCGATGTTGCCTACCGAAAGTTTAAAATCCTTCAGGTGAACACGCTTGACACGGCTCCCGAGAATCCGGATCCAGTGCTGGGGATACCCGCTGACCAGCATGTTGCCGACATCGAAATAAGCCTGGACGGCCGGGTGGCGGAACTCGTCGATGTACCATTTCATTTCCAGCGGAGTGAGCAGCATCTTGTTCCAGACGTTTTCGATGCCCAGTACCACTCCGGCTTTGGCCGCCGCCGGCAGCAGGCTTTTGATTGACTCCTGACTGCGCTGCCAGGCAATCTCGTTTGGCGTCTGTTCGTCCACCATTCCCGGCACCACCAGCAGGGTGTCGGTCTTGAGCGCCGGCGCCAGCTCGATCATTTTGCCCAGAACCGCCGTCGCCCGTTCCCGGACCGCCTCGTCCCTGGAACTGAGCGGG
>JAKJFK010000297.1 GCA_022704925.1 candidate division TA06 bacterium
CGCCCGCCGCTTATCCCGCTCCGGCTCCTTCTTCTCCGGGGCCGCCTCGTCGTCCTCTTCCTCCCCGTAGAGGGAATCCTCGTGCAGGTCCGTCAGGGGCAAAAACGCCTCCCGGCTCTCGCCGATGTTCAGAAAGGCGGCGTTCAATCCCTGCAGCACCCTGACCACCTGGGCCTTGTAAACGTTTCCGACCAGGCCGATCCGGTTCAAGCGTTCAATCTCGATATACTCCAGCCGGCCGTTCGAAAGAACGGCGGCCCGGGTCTCAAAACCCGCGCTGTCCATCACTATCCGACTCATATCCCCTTCACTTTCGTTGTTGTTCAAAAAATTCAGTTTTCACTCCCGGTACCGGATCTCGACCCGGGTGACCCGGAAGAGTTTGGCTTCCGCCTCGGAACATCCGAAATACTCGCTCAAAAACGGCCACAATCGAGGGCTGCGCCCGTTCTCCACCGGCAATTCCACCCGTTTTCCCTCGACCTGATAGACCAGCGTCCGGGTCCGGATGAAAAGCGATTCCTTCTCCCGGTACGGAAAGACCCCCGCCACCCCGAACCCCTCCGGCATCACCGCGGCCAGGCGGTCGGCCACCGTCTCCGGTTCGATCTCGCCCTCCAGCTCCAGGACAAAATCCTCTCCTTCGCTCTCACAGCCGACCGGCAGCGGGTAACCGAGCTCAATCTTCTCGCGCACCGAAAAACCCCTGGTCCGGACCGCCGGCAGGCCGGCGCGTCGGACCGCCCGGCGCCAGAAACGCTCGGTATCCAGGTGCGAGATAAAGCGGACCGGGCCGGTCTTCCGGTAGCGAACCATCAGTTTCATAAGCGGTCAGTCGAGGGTGTAAATCGCTTCCAGGTTATGAAAGACCCCGTAGATGGTCGGCTTCAGGTTCCCGAACCGGTTGCGGACCGCGTAGAGGGCCGCCGGGTTGACGGTGAAGATCAGCGGCTGCTCCTCGGCGGCGACCTCCTGCCAGCGGTCATAGATGGCCTTGCGCCGCCCCGGGTCCATCTCCACCGCCCCCCGTTCAAACAGATCGTCGATTTCCCGCTCCCAAACGGTCCGGGGTTTCGGCTGGCGCGGGTTCCAGACATGGAGCTGGCCGCTGGAATGCCAGACGTTCCGGCCGCCGTGCGGATCGATCGTCCCGGTAAACCCGATCAAAACCGTCTCCCATTCAAAGGAGGTGTTCAGCCGCGTCACCAAATTGTTGAAATCCACCGGCAGGAAGTGAACCTTGATCCCGAGCCGGGCCAGGTCGTCCATGATGATGGTCGAAGTCTGCACCCTTTGCTGGTTGTCGCCGTTGGTCAGCAGGGTGAACTCCACCGGCCGGCCGTCCCGGTCCTGCAGTGTCCCGTCCTTCCATCGGAACCCGGCCTCGGCCAGGAGGCGGCGGCTCAGTTCCGGATCGTACGGGTACTTCCGAACTCTTTCGTTGTAGAAGTAACCGTTGCCTGGATTGAGCGGTCCCCACTGGGGGTAGGCCAGGCCGGCAAAAACGTTCCGGGTGATGCTTTCCCGATCCAGGGCGTAAGAGACCGCCTG
>JAKJFK010000298.1 GCA_022704925.1 candidate division TA06 bacterium
CCCTCTTGTAGGCCAGAGTGGCCCCCAGAAAGGTGCTCCAGACCAGGAGGTAGCGGGACAGCTCCTCGGTCCAGGTGTAGGCCTGGGACAGGGTCCGGCTCAGGATCTGCAGGCTTATGGTGGCGATCATCGCGATTATCAGGGCGATCACCGCCTTCAGCGCGATGCGGTCCAGAACGTCGCTCGCTTTTTTGAGGATTGCCGGCGCTCTCATCGTGCACCCCTTTGTCGGTAGGCCGGCGCCGCCGGGGGCGCCGGCATGGAAATCACTTCAGCTGATCGTTGATCTGCTTGAGGTACTTGCCGTAGGCCTTCTCGTACTTGGCGTAGACCGGGGCCACCGCCGCCTTGAAGGACGCCACATCGGGATCCACGACGACCATGCCCTTGGCCCGGAGGTCCGCCAGCTGGGTCTCCTCGCTGTCCTCGTTGGCCCGGCGCTCGAACTCCGCCGCAGTCTGGGCGGACTTGCGGAAGAGGTCCTTGTCGGCCCCGGAAAGCTTGTTGAAGACCCGGGCGCTCATGACGAAGAGGGCCGGGGAGTAGGTGTGCCGGGTCAGGGAGAGAAACTTCTGGGTCTCGTTCAGCTTGAAGGAATGGATGACGTTGACCGGGTTTTCCTGGCCGTCGATGGTCTTCTGCTGCAGGGCCGTCAGCGCCTCGGTCCAGGCCATGGGCAGGGTGTTGGCCCCCAGGGTCTTGAAGGTGTCGATGTAGACCGGGTTTTCCATGACCCGGACCTTCAGCCCCTTCATGTCCGCCGGGCTCTTCACCTCATGCTTCGAGTTGGTGAGGTTCCGGAACCCCCGCTCGGCGTAGGCCAGGCCGATGAGATTGACGGTTTCCAGCTTCTTCAGAAGCTCCTTGCCGATGGGGCCGTCCAGCACGGCGTAGGCCTGCTTCCGGTTGGCGAAGAGGAAGGGGAGTTCGAACACCGCCATTTCCGGCAGGAAATTGGCCACCGGCCCGTTGGTGATGACCCCCATGTCGATGGTGCCGATCTGCATCCCCTCCAGCAGGGTCCTTTCGTCCCCCAGGGTGGCGTTGGGGAAAAGCTCGATCCGGATCTTCCCGGAGGAGCCGCTTTCCACCAGTTCCTGGAACTTCATCGCCGCGATGTGGAAGCCGTCCTTCTCGTTGACCACGTGGGCCAGCCGGATTTTCGTCTGCGCCGACAGCGCGGAAGGAATGGCCATGACCGCCGCCGCCAGCAGGAACGAAACGATGACTTTTCGCATTTTCATCTTCTCCTTGGTGAAATGTAAACTGGGGATGAATTTAGAACCTTTCGCCGAAAAAGGCAATCCGCCCTTGAAGAGCCCGGGGGATTCGCCGATAATGGCCCGATGCGGAACAGTGAATGCGACCGGGTGGTGGAAAACGCGTCCCGGGTGGTGGTGGGCAAGAGGAAGGCCCTGGAGCTCATGCTCGCGGCCCTTCTGTCGGAGGGGCACGTTCTTCTGGAGGATGTGCCGGGTCTGGGAAAGACCCTGATGGCCAAGGCCCTGGCCCGGAGCATCGGCGGCAGTTTCCGGCGCATTCAGT
>JAKJFK010000299.1 GCA_022704925.1 candidate division TA06 bacterium
CTCTTCCGCAGGAGACTCCGCCCGTTTCACCACCCTCAGGATGCGCCCCTCCACGCCGACCACCCGCACCGATTCCCCTTTGCGCACCGGGCCGCTCTCCGAGCGGGCCGTCCAGTACTCGCCGTGAACGTAAATGGTGCCCTTCGGGTCCAGGTCGGTCCGCGCCTCGCCGATCTCGTCCACCAGCCCTTCCTTGCCGGTGGTCACCTGCTTCCGGTAGACCCGGAAGGCGAAGGTGGCGATCAGCAGGACCAGGCCGGTGAAGACCAGGCCGGCGGCCAGGTAGGCCGGGTAGTAAATCCGCACGTACGAGAAGGGCTTCACCAGCAGCAGCGAACCGAAAATCAGGGCCACGATTCCTCCGATTCCCAGCACCCCGAACGACGGGGTGTAGGCTTCCAGGATGAAGAAGCCGGCCGCCACGAAGATCAGGGCCAGGCCGGCGATGTTGATCGGCAGCACCGAGATTCCGTAAAAAGCCAGGAAGAGGCAGATCGACCCCACGATCCCCGGGAAACCGATGCCGGGGGTGGAGAACTCGGCCAGCAGTCCCAGGATGCCCAGCAGGAGCAGGATGTAAACCACGGTGGGGTCGCTCACCGACTGGAGCACCCGCTGGCGCAGGTTGGGCTTGATCTCGCGCACCGGGGCGCCGGTGGTGCGGATGACGACGGCCTTATCCTCCAGGGTCACCCGGCGCCCGTCGATCTTGACCAGCAGGTCGTTGCGATCGGCGGCCACCAGGTCGATCACGCCCTCGCTCAGCGCGCCGTTCTCGTCCAGCGCCGCGCTCTCGCGCACCGCCGACTCGGCCCAGATCCGGTTGCGTCCCCAGCGTCCGGCCAGCGACCCGATCCAGGCGGCGGCGTCGTTGACGGCCTTCTTCTCCATCGTCTCGTCCATCTTTCCAAAAGGCATGACCGGGTGCGCGGCGCCCAGGTTGGTGCCGGGCGCCATGGCCAGCACCGGGCAGGCCAGGGCGATGAAAGTCCCGGCCGAGGCGCACTGGGCGCCGGACGGGGCCACGTAGGCGGCCACCGGCACCCGGCTCTGGAAGATGGCCTCGACGATATCGCGCGTCGAGCTGAGCAGGCCGCCCGGGGTGTCTATCTCCAGGAGCACCAGGCCGGCCTGGTCCCTTTCGGCCGCGGCCAGGACATCCTGGACCAGCTCGACCATGGCCGGGTTGACCGCGCCCTTCAGGGGCAGGACCACCACCTCGGCCGCCGGGGCAGAACGGGCTGAAACCAACAGCAGAAAGGCGAACAGCAGGATTCCACGAAAGTTAACCAATCTGCGCATGGGCCACCTACCTGATCAGGATGTCCGGCCGGGCCGGCCCCGTCTCGACCTCCAGAACGGGCCAGGCCGGATCGGCGGAAACGACTTCCGGTAACTTCTCCCCATCTATGATAATGGTATCCTCGCTCTTGGTGCCGGCAATCGACGGGTTCCAGGAGAAGGCGGCCCGTTCGGCCGCCGGCCGCGTCTCGGCCTCGGTCACCCGGAAATACCGGCCCAGGTACCCGGTCGGGC
>JAKJFK010000300.1 GCA_022704925.1 candidate division TA06 bacterium
CCCGGCGGCCGGCCGCGCCGACCCGATCGAGGACGAACTGGCCCTCTGGATCAGGACCTCCGGCGGACTGGTGGTCTGCCTGGGCTGCGGCCACGCCGGCCTGGTCAATACCCTCAATCATGTCCGCCGGCTGAACGGTGAAGAGAAAATCCGCGCCGCCATCGGTGGCTTTCACCTGGTTGAATCCGAGGAGCGGCGTTTCGACCTGACCGGGGCGGCCCTGACCGGCCTGGCGCCGGAACTGGTCATTCCCTGCCACTGCACCGGCGACCGGGCCGTCGAGGCCCTGAAATCAAGGCTCGGGAAACGGGTCATCACCGGCCGCTCCGGGAACTCCTTTGAATTTTGAAGATTTCTCTTTTTGCTGTCATTCCCAGGTGCCCATCCGCCTGCGCGCATCCCCAAAAGTAGTAGCCAGGGATCCATAAATGCCTGTCATTCCCTCATGTAGTAGGAGGGAATCCAGCAGTTGTCTTTATTCAGTTGTTTTTCAGTTTAAAACCTTTTAAGTACTGGATGCCCGTCTACGACACACGGGCATGACGAACGTTTTGGATACCAAACCAAAAGCGTAGAGGAAAACCATGATCACCCCGCGCGAGAACATGCTGAAGATATTCCGCCACGAGCGGCCGGACTGGCTGCCGGTCACCGGTCATTGCGACCCTTACAACCAGCCCAGCCGCGAGGGAATGGACCCGGCCCTGGCTTCGGCCCTCGGCGAGGTAAAATGGGGCGACGAGTCAATCGTGACCTTTTCGCGCTACCTCGGCCTGGACATCCTCGACTGGTTCGGCCTGCCGTCGGTGCGCTCTTCGCGCCGCAACGTCGTCGTGGAGGAACACGTCGAAGGCGACGTCAAAACCCACCTCTGGCATACCTCAAAAGGCGACCTGCGCGAGACCATCCGGATCCTGCGCGAACCCGGCGGCGCCCGGTCGGCCAACTACACCGAGCACCTGGTCAAGAGCCCGGCCGACCTGCCGGCCCTGGCCGAAATCTTCGAGGACGAACTCATTGAGCCCAATCCCGACGGCTTCGAGAAGACCCGGCGCCGCCGCGAACTGATCGGCGAGGACGGCCTGCTGATCGGCGTCATGCTCGGCACCCCGCTGGGCATGATGTACCGCGCCTACTCCGGGGTGGCCAACCTCGCTTACCTCTTTGCCGACGCGCCCGAAGCCCTGCGCGACTGCTTTCGCATCATGGAGCGCAACTACCGCCGCCGCCTGGAAATCGGCCTCCAGTCAGAGGTGGACATCATCGTCAGCGTCGACGACACCTCGACCACGGCCATCTCGCCGGCCATGTTCGAGACCTACAACCTCGACCTGACCGACGGCCGGGCCGACCTGACGCACGCCGCCGGCAAAATCTACTTTCACCACTCCTGCGGCCTGATCCGGGACCTGCTTCCACTTTACCGCCGCACCCGGATGGACGCCGTGCACGCCTTCACCATTCCGCCCATCGGCAACGTCACCGTGGCCGAGGGACGCCGGCGGCTGGGCGACCGTA
>JAKJFK010000301.1 GCA_022704925.1 candidate division TA06 bacterium
CCTGGTGTGTATCCGGAGGAGACGATGAGCCACTGTCCTGAATTCGATTTCCACATACACACCAGGTACCTGGGATTTCCATGGTCTCGTTGGCGCATCCCAGGTACCTGGTGTGTATGTGGAAATCGAATTCAGGACAGTGGCTCATCGTCTCCTCCGGATTCAAACCGATTGTGATAATCAAAAATGAAGCCCGGCCGATTCCGGCCTGGGCCTTCTTCATGGCGCCCGGTCGTCGGCCGGCGTCGCGCGTCTCCCGGACGCAGATTAAAGTTTACCTTAATTCGATCCGCCATTCAACAGAAAAACCGGGCCAACCCAACCAGACCGGTGCGCTCCCGAACCTTCGGAACCTTGACAATCCTCCCGCCCCGCTATATCCTAAATCTTGTAAAATCAACCCTTTTGACGCGGAGCGAAACTGATGACGAAGCAACCGGGATGGCTCTACGATGAGGCCAAAACGGCCGGGGTGGATTACGCCGACCCGGCCCGGGTTGAGGAGTATGACCGACGGCACGGAAAATTCCGTGATTACCGGAAAGAGGCCGAGGCCATAGTCAAGGCCATCGGGATCCGGCCGGAAGACACCGTCATCGACCTGGGCAGCGGGACCGGCGCTTTCGCCCTGAACGCGGCTCCTTATTGCCGGACACTTTACGCGGTTGACGTTTCGCCGGTGATGCTGGATTACGCCCGGCGCAAGGCCGAACGGGCCGGCCTGACCAACGTGGTCTTCCGCCCGGGCGGTTTTCTTACCTACGAACACCGGGGGCCGGCCGCGGACGCGCTCGTCTCTTCGGCCGTGCTGCATCACCTGCCGGATTTCTGGAAACTGATCGGGCTGCGGCGGGCGGCGCGGATGCTGAAAACCGGGGGCCGTTTCTTCCTCTTCGACGTCGTCTTCCCGATCGGCCTGGCGGACTGCAAAAAACGCCTGGATGACTGGGTACGCGCCTTCGCCGAAAAGGCCGGGCCGGAAATGGCCGCGGAGGCGGAAGTCCACCTTCGGGATGAGTACAGCACCTACGACCGGGTCCTGGAAGAATTTCTGGTCCAGGCGGGGTTCCGGATCGACAGCGCGAAGTACGAGGATTTCCTGGCCACCTACCTCTGCACCAGGACCTGAGGGGGACGGCTTGAATCGAGGTTAAAAAAACGGCGCCGGCCGCAATGCCCGCGCTTTTTCAGGAGAGAAAACGATGACAGGGAATAAGGCCGCCTGGGGCTGGGTGTTGAGCCCGGCCTACATTGATTACTTAAGCCGCCGGCGCTGGAGCCTGCGGCAGCTCTATTCACCGGTCTCGGAACTGGCCGGCTTCTTCCATTTCCGCAACGCCGTCTTCTTCCACCCGGGGCCTCACGAAGCGCGTCTCCTGGCGGGACTGGCGGAGTTCAACCAGGTGATCGGCAACGTCGGGGATCCCTCGACACTCAAGGACGCCGACCAGCAGGCCGCCAAGGCTCGGGAATTCAGCCGGCTTTCGCTGGAATTCCCGAACGTGATCGG
>JAKJFK010000302.1 GCA_022704925.1 candidate division TA06 bacterium
TCCTGCTGGACCGGGCGACCCCGGCCCGCCTGGCCGGCCGCCTGTGAAGTTTCGATCGGTCTCCGGCGACCGGGCGGCGGTTCTGGCCGGGATCATCGCCTGTCTCAGCTGGGGCACGGTCTTCGTGCTGGGGCGGGTGGCGGCCGAGGCGGACATCCAGCCGGTCTGGCTGGTCTTCCTGCGCTTCATCTTTGCCTCGTTATTCCTGGCCCTTTTTCTGACCGTTTCCCGGACCCGGATCCGGCTCGAGCGGCGCGACCTGCCGGCCTTCCTGCTGCTCGGGGCCACCGGCGTCGCCGGCATGAACCTCTTCATCTTCTTCGCCCTGCGCCACATCACCGCCACCGCCGCCAGCATCCTGGAGAATCTCAACCCGGTCTTCATCGGCCTGCTGGCCCCGGTCTTTCTGAAGGAGCGCCTCTCCCTGCGGGATGCGGCCGGAATGGCCGTCGGCCTGGTCGGCTGCTACCTGGTGGTCAGCCAGGGTAGAGTGGTTTCCTTCGCCTTCCTGGGCGGCCTGCTGGCCCTGCTGGCCAACCTCTGCTGGGCCTTTTACACGCTGGCCGCCCGGCGGTTCGGGGTGATCGCGCGCTACGGGGCGCCGCTGGCCACCTTCTGGTCGGCCTGGCTGGGGGTGGGTTTCCTGGGGCTGGTCCTGCTTCTGGCGGGCCTGCCGGAAATGCCCGGCCGCAACGGCTGGCTGCTGGGCGCCTACCTGGGCGTGGTTCCGGCCGGCATCGGTTTCACGCTCTGGTTCTTTGCCGTCCAGCGCCTGAGCGCGGTCCAGGTCGGTGTTCTGCAATACCTGGTGCCGCTGACCACCGGCCTGATCGCCGTCTTCTGGCTGGGCGAAGTTCTCTCCGGCTGGACCCTGGCCGGAGGGCTGCTGATCCTGGCCGGCGCCTCCCTGCCTTACCTGGCCGGGGCTCCCGGTCCGGGTTGACCGGCCCGGCTCCGGGCCGCTTCCCTGAAGAACTTCAACCAGCGGGCCGACGAGGCCCATTCCCGCTGCAGCTGCAGGCGCCGGTCCAGCTCGTTCGGCCAGTAACGGTTTTGAAGCCCGTACCGGTCGACGAACTCCCGGACCCATTCCCAGGCCTTGATTTCCCGCTCGGCCAGCTTCGCCAGCCGCCGGCTGGCCGCGGCCGCCTCCAGCCGGCCGCCGCGCACCCGTTCCGCCAGTTCCAGGGCCTCGAAATTCCGGGCCATGGTGGTGAAGTGCACGGCGGCATTATCCAGGAAGTCGAGGTGGATGGAGAGGCCGCGGGTTTTCCGTTCCAGGACCTTCTTCAGGTTCCGGCCGGCGGCCCGGAGGGCCCGGGCCGCGCTTCCCTGGCTTCGGCGCAGGAAGGCGGCCGGCTCCAGGCGGTTAAAGTAAGCCAGTTCCCTGCCCGCGCCCTGGAAACGGGCGGTCGCCGGGATGCGGGCCACCAGCTCGCCGGTCACCGGGCCGGCTGAGAAGCCCTCGTGTTCATGGGCGGGCGGGTCAGGCGGGAAGGTGGCG
>JAKJFK010000002.1 GCA_022704925.1 candidate division TA06 bacterium
CGGCCGGCATCGGGGGTTCCTTCTTCTCCTCGGGCTTCTCGGCCACCAGGACCTCGGTGGTCAGGAGGAGGGCGCCGATACTGGCGGCGTTCTGGAGGGCCGAACGGACGACCTTGGTCGGATCGACGATCCCGGCCTTCACCAGGTCTTCGTAGGTGTTCTTGTCCGCGTTGAAACCGACTTCCTTGTGGCTCCGGACATAGTCGGTGACCACCGAGCCTTCCTTGCCGCTGTTTTCGGCGATCTGGCGGATGGGGGCTTCCAGGGAGCGCATCACGATGTGCCCGCCCCGTTCCTGGTCTTCGTTGTCGAACTTGGTCTTCTCGACCTCGGCGATCGAGCGCAGCAGGGCCACGCCGCCGCCGGGGACGATGCCTTCCTCGACCGCGGCCCGGGTCGCCGAAAGGGCGTCTTCCACGCGGGCCTTCCGTTCCTTCATGTCGGTCTCGGTCGGAGCGCCCACGTTGATCACCGCGACGCCGCCGGCCAGTTTCGCCAGGCGTTCCTGGAGCTTCTCGCGGTCGTAGTCGCTGTCGGTCTTCTCGATTTCCTTCTTGATCTGGTTGATGCGGCCGGTGATGTCGGAGGCCTTGCCGGCGCCCTCGACAATGGTGGTGTTCTCCTTGTCAACCACCACCCGCTTGGCCCGTCCCAGCATCGCCAGGTCAACATTCTCCAGCTTGAGGCCGATATCCTCGGAGATGGCCTTGCCGCCGGTCAGGACGGCGATGTCGTCGAGCATCGCCTTGCGCCGGTCGCCGAACCCGGGCGCTTTCACCGCCACCGTGAGCAGGGTGCCGCGGATCTTGTTGACCACCAGGGTGGCCAGCGCCTCGCCCTCGACCTCCTCGGCCACGATCAGAAGGGGCTTGCCGACCTGGGCGGTCTTCTCCAGGAGGGGCAGGATATCCTTGATCGCGCTGATCTTCTTGTCGTAGATGAGAATGAAGGGATCCTCGAGGACCGCTTCCATCCTTTCGGTGTCGGTGATGAAGTAGGGGGAGAGGTAGCCACGGTCGAACTGCATGCCCTCGACGACTTTCAGGGTGGTCTCGGTGCCCTTGGCCTCTTCGACGGTGATGACGCCGTCCTTGCCCACCTTGTCCATGGCGTCGGCGATGATCTTGCCGATCTCGTGGTCATTGGCCGCGGCCACGGTCGCCACCTGTTCGATCTCCTCCTTGCCCTTGATCGGCTGGCTCATCTTCTTCAGGTTGGCCACCACCGATTCAACCGCCTTCTCGATTCCGTGGCGCAGCTGGACCGAGTTGCTGCCGGCGGCCATGTACTTCATGCCCTCGCTCACGATGGCGTGAGCCAGGATGACGCTGGTGGTGGTGCCGTCGCCGGCCACGTCGTTGGTCTTGCTGGCGATCTCGCGGGCCAGCTGGGCGCCCATGTTCTCAAAGGGATTGGAGAGTTCCACTTCCTTGGCGATGGTGACGCCGTCGTTGATGACCGTCGGGCTGCCGAACTTCTTCTCCAGGATCACGAAGCGGCCCCGGGGGCCGAGGGTCGGCGCCACCGCGTTTCGGAGCGTCTGAACCCCTTTCAAGACAAGCTGTCTGGCTTCCTGCTCGAACGTTAACTGTTTACCCGCCATGTTTCCTCACCTCCAGTAGAGAGAATTATTCCACGATGGCCAGAATGTCGCTTTCGTGGAGGACGACATACTCTTCGTCGTCGATGGTGACCTCGGTTCCGGAATACTTCCCGTAGAGAATCGTGTTGCCGACCTTGACTTCCATGGGCAGGACCTTGCCATCATCGGTCTGGCGTCCCTTGCCGACCGCTTCCACCTTACCCTGCTGGGGCTTCTCCTTGGCGGTGTCGGGCAGGACGATGCCGCTCTTGGTCTTCTCGGCGGCTTCCAGCGGTTTGACCACTACCCGATCACCCAACGGCTTTAACTTCATACCTCCTCCTTTCTCTGTTAACGGTTTGTCCGAACAAAACTCGGAATTGGCGCTGCCTTGAACTGGCGAGATAACGGCTACTTAAATTCCGGGGGTGGCGCGCGGCCTGAGGACGGTGCTCTTCGATACCTAACCGGACCCCCAGATTTAAAGACCATATATTATACGATGAAACGCGGTGAAAAGTCCATCGGCCTTTTTCATGCCCTACAGAACCATTTGATGATCAGGCAGAGGAAAGGTTACAGGCAGGGTCCGGAGGCCAATTTGACAAGCGGTTCGGCCTCCGTTTATATTGTATTGGCTTCCCGGCGCGAAATAGCGGAAAGCCGGCCGCTGTCGGGCTTTTCCGCGTTTTTCAAGATAAAAGGAGGGTGGCATGCCTCTGCCTGAATCGAAAACCGGGACCGGCGCCGCCGGTCTTCTGCTGGTCTGGACGGACGCCTCGGTGGCCGGCCTGGTTTCACGGCTGGAATCATTCCGGGCCTCGCTGGAGGCGGGCGGCGCCGCCGCCCTGTCCGGCCTGGTCCGCTCCGTCAACGCCGACTACGAGTCCTCCGCGGGCGAGGGCCGGTTATGCCTGGCGCTGGCGGTTCGTTCCCCGGCGGAACTCCTGGAACGGACCGGCCAGGCGCTCGAAAAGCTTAAGGGCGGGGCCGATTCTTTCAGCGAGGCGTTCGGCCTGCATTTCCAGACCCGGCCGGCGGCCGGCGGCCGGGTGGCCTTCCTCTTTCCCGGTCAGGGCTCCCAGCGGCCCGGCATGCTCCGGGAGCTGGTCGAGGCCTTTCCGGAACTGCGGTCGGCCTTCGAGACGGCCGATCGGGTCCTGGCCGGTCGTTTGTCCCGCCCGTTGAGCGATTACGTGTTTCCTTCGCCGGCCGCCGGCCCCGAAGAGGAGAAGCGGCAGCTGGAGGAATTGACGGCCACCAACGTTGCCCAGCCGGCCTTGGGCGCGGCCGGTTTCGGGTTCAGCCGCCTGCTGGAGTCGCTGGGGGTGACGGCCGGGGCCGCCGCCGGCCACAGCGCCGGCGAATACCCGGCCCTCTGCCTGGCCGGGGTCTTTTCGGAGGCGGCGCTTTATGACCTGCTGGAGTTCCGGGGCGCCAGCATCATCGCCGGCGCCGCCGGCCGCGATCTGGGCACGATGCTGGCGGCCGCCGCCGACGCCGGGCGGGTCTCCGGCATCATCGAGGGACTGGCTGACGTCTACCCGGCCAACCTGAACTCCCCCCGCCAGACGGTCCTTTCCGGCCGCGCCGATTCGCTCCGGCTGGCCGCCGGCCGCCTCAAGGAGCAGGGCATCCGCTCGGTCCCCATTCCGGTGAGCTGCGCCTTCCATTCTCCCTTCGTCCAGCCGGCCCGGGAGCGCCTGGCGGCAAGGCTGGCCCAGGTCGCTTTTCAGGCGCCGCGCCTGCCGGTTTAC
Source organism: candidate division TA06 bacterium (assembly GCA_022704925.1). GTDB lineage: Bacteria > Ratteibacteria > UBA8468 > MWAK01 > MWAK01 > MWAK01. The sequence continues at coordinate 3,340 of JAKJFK010000002.1, forward strand.
GCCAACGCGCTGGCGGCCGTCTACCCGTCCGAGCCGGCCCGGGTGGCCGACATTCTCTCCGGCCACCTGGTCAGCCCGGTCCGTTTTGTCGAGGAGGTCGAGGCCATGTACCGGGACGGCTGCACCATCTTCGTGGAGTCCGGTCCCCGCAGCGTCCTGACCGGCCTGGTCGACCAGATACTGGAGGGGCGTCCCCACCTGGCCGTGGCCGGCAACACCGGCAAGGGGAGCGACTGGTTTGACCTGCTTAACTGCCTGGCCCGCCTGGCCGCCGCCGGGATCCGGATCAGGCTGGTCGCCCTGGCGGAAAGGATGGCCTGATCCGGGGGACTGCTGGTGGCGGCCGGCTGGAACCGGCGGGAGCCTGAGAGGTTGGCTTTAGGTTGGTAACTTGCGGGTCCGGCGGGTGGTCTCACGCAAAAAAGAAAGCCCCGGCTGCTTTTCGGCAGCCGGGGCTTCTTAATGCCTTTCGCGGACCTGTTTAGAAGGCCAGCGAAACCGAGCCGATGACTTCCATCGCGGTGTCGTCAACGCCGGCACCGGTACCGACGAAATCATCATCAGCCTCCATGTAACCGATGGAAAGGCCCATGGTCACATCGGAGTTGAGCTGGTACGCATAACCCAGGTCGACTTCCCAGCCGAGCTTGTCGCCAGTGCCGGCCGGAACTTCGGTGGACTGAGTGTCAATGTACCAGTCCAGGCTGAGGGCGTGCTTCTCGCCGGGCTTGAAGGACGCGTAGATCTTCGGGACCGACAGGTTGGTGGCGTTTCCGATTCCCGCCAGGAAGGCGGCCGGAGTTCCGCTCAACACCGCGTTGGTCACGTTACCGATGCGGCCGGCCTGCCCATCCGGGAAGATGGGATCCCAACCCTCATCGTCGGCGACCGTCGCGCTGAAGTCCGGGCCGCTGTAATAGGTATAGGCGGCGCCGATCTTCGGGCTGTACGGGTTGTTGAAGGTGTAGCTGACATCGGCCGTGCCGGCCCAGGCTTTCTTATCGTCGGAGGTGCCGTCACCGTTGACATCCGCACCGTCACCGAACTGATAACCAAGCTCCAGGTTGTAGTTGAAACCCGGCAGAGCGGCCACATCGTGATCCACCCGGGCGCCCAGCGTCCAGATGTCGTACTTGTCAGTCACAAGCACCGGAATCGCCTGGCGCTTGAGGTTCAGCAGGTAACCCTCGATCACGGCGTTGTCCATCTGGTAGGCCACGTTCAGGCCCCACAGGTCGGAATCACCGGCCGGGATCGGGATGAGCGCCGTAACCGCGTTGTTCGACTCTTCGATGATCTTCGCGCCCATGACGGTGAAGCTGAGCGGAGCAATTCCGAGCTCATACTCGGCCTTGATCGCGTCAAACGACTTCCGGCTGGTCAGGTCCCACGCCCGGATGGCCGTGTTGGCAGCCGCCGTCAGGTTGCTGTTGACATTGCCGACCACGAAACCCTTGCCCAGGAGCAGTTCCTGGCGGCCCAGGGTCACGTTCAGGCCAGGGATGAACAGGTCATTGATCTTCGCGTAGGCCAGGTCGAGCTTGATGTCATCCGAAGTGTCCAGCGGCAGGCCGACCACCGTGCCCGCGCCAGCCGCGGTCTGGATGACGCTCTTGCCCCAGTCGCGCTCGTTGATGACCCGCACCATCGCCATCACGTTGTCGGTGAACTCGACACCGACGCCGACCCGGACGCCCGTGGAAATCCAGGCCTCGGTCTCGTCGCCGCTGTCCTTCACGAAATCAAGGTTGTCCCGGTAGATGCCGCGCATGATCATGTCACCGGAGACCTTGATGTTCTGAACCTCGGCCATGGCCGGCGCGACAAAAGCCACGCCCAGCACAACGGCCAGGGTCAGGGTGAGTAAGCGTTTTGCCATTTCGTTTTCCTCCGTTTTACTTCCCGATAACTTTCTCTGCGGCTGTCAAACAGTTTACAGCACAGCCATTCAACTCGCTTGACTTCCTATTTGACCGGTTGTACTTTCCGGTACCCCCGGGGAGTTGTCGGCATTCCTTGCGTCTCCCAGGCGAAGGGGGAATAACCTGCGCCGCCCACGAAAGCGGCTTGAAGAATCACCTCCTTTCCGGCTTTTATTTTCCTGATCCTTCCGTCGAGACCAAGGCGGAATTCACATTTTGCCCATCATTATATAACGGGGCAACGACTTCTGTCAAGAGGGGACCGGTTCCCCGGGACATATCCAAAGTAAAAGCCTGATAATTAGGATAAATACCAGGAGAAGGTTGACCGCGCTTGGGCGCCGGAACGCCCGTCAATGCTTGTAAAAAAGGGGGTGTGCCTTGTTTTATCAAGGATTGACGCCCTTCTGATTATGGGCTATAATGAAAAACATGAAACGCGCGGCTTCTCTTTTGATTCTTCCTCTTTTTTTTCTTTTATCGGCCGCCGGTGTCGGCCGCGGCCAGGTGTCGCTCGACATCACCCGCCAGGCGCCGCCCCGCCTTCCGGTCGGTTTGATCCTGCCGGAATCGCTGGCGGAGTTCAACCGGGTCCTGGAGCAGGACCTGCGCTGGAGCGGCTTCTTTGAAACCCGGCGCCTGCCGGCCGGCAGCGACTGGCCGGCCGGCCTTTCGGTGCTCCGAGTGGCGGCCGCCGAGTCCGGACTCCGGGTTATGCTGGTGGCCGGGACGCCGCCGGTGGCCCGGCTGGACCGGACCTACCGCCTGGCCGCTTCGGATGAGCGTGCCCTGGCCCATCGGGTGGCCCGGGAAGTCATCGAGGAACTTACCGGCCAGTCGGCCGTGACCGAGAGCCGGATTGCCGCCGTGCGCCAGGAAGGCAAGGCGCGGGAGCTGGTCATCATGGATTACGACGGCGCCAACCGCAAGTTTCTGACCAGCAACGGAACACTCAACCTGTCGCCCCGCTTCTCGCCCGACGGCCGCTCTCTTATCTATACCTCCTTCGCCGACTACTGGCCGGCGATCCGGCGCCTGACTCTCGCCGGCGGCCGCGTGGAAAAGCTGGCCGCCTATCCCGGCCTCAACAGCGCCGCCGCCTTCAGCCCGGATGGCCGCCGCCTGGTCCTGGCCCTGAGCAAGGACGGCAATCCCGACCTTTACCTGCTGGACCTGGCCGGCGGCGGCTTGAAGCGGCTGACCAACCACCCGGCCAACGACACTTCGCCGGTCTTCTTTCCGGACGGGAAGCGCCTGGCCTTCGTATCCGATCGGGCCGGCGGCCCCCAGATCTACCGGCTCGAACTGGACAGCGGCCGGACCGAGCGGCTCACTTTCGAGGGCGGGTACAACACCTCTCCCGACATTTCGCCCGACGGCCGCTTCCTGGCCTATACCAGTCGCCAGGGCGGGCAGTTCGAGATCAGGATCCTGGTTCTGGAAAGTGGCCGGCACCACACCGTGACTTCCGGGGCCGGCAGCAAGGAGGACCCGGCCTTTGCTTCGAACAGCCGCCACCTTGTTTTCGTGCATACCGCGAAGTACCGGAGTGAGTTGCGGCTGCTTGACATCTTTACCGGGGAAGATTATAAAATTACCGAGGACGGTGGTTACCGGACGCCCGACTGGCGCTGATTTTTCCGTGGGGAACGGCGCGAAACCGAGGAGAGCAAGATGAGAAAATGGATGATGGTTTTGGGAATGGTTGTGCTGGCCGGCATTCTGGCCGGTTGCGCCTGCAAGGTCCCCAGCCAGAAGCAGATCACTTCAGTCCCGCCCTCAACCGGCACCGAGGTCAAGCCGGCCGCGCCGGGCACGCCCTCGACCCCGGTGGTTCCGGAGGTCGGCCGGGCCACCCCGCAGGAGGAGCGTATCGCCATGGCCGGCGGCGACATCCCGCTGAAGAGCCCGACCGTTCCGGAAAACGCCCGGCCGCCCCGCACGGAGATCGAGAAGCAGGTTTTCCAGATCATCCACTTTGATTTCGATAAGAGCGACATCCGCCCCGACGCCCAGAAGATACTTGAGGGCGTGGCCGATTACCTGAAGAAGAATCCCTCGGTCAAGATCGTGGTGGAGGGGCATTGCGACGAGGCCGGCACCGAGGAGTACAACCTGGCCCTCGGCGAACGCCGCGCCCTGGCGGCCCGGCGTTACCTGGTCACCCTGGGCATCGCCCCCGACCGGGTAACCACGCTGAGCTTCGGCGAAAGCTGGCCCTTCGATCCGGAGCACAACGAAAAGGCGTGGGCATTGAACCGCCGGGGCGAGTTCAAGATTGTCGAATAACCGGCGATGAAGAAAAAGTCACTGATAACGGTTTTTTCGATCGGCCTGGTCCTTCTCTCCGGATGTGTGGCCATGCAGGAGGATGTCACCAACCTGGACGGCCGGCTGATATCCATCCAGGAACGATTGGCCCAGGTTGAGACCCGTCTGGAAACGGTTGACCGGGAGAACCGCGAAAATCGGAAGATCTTCGAGGAGTCGCTGCTGGCCAAGCAGGCCACCCTGAGCGAGGAGCTTATCCGGCTGCGCGAGCGGATCGCCACCGGCGAGGGGAACGCGGCGGCGCTGGCCGAGCAGTTGAAGCAGGAGTCCGAACGGGCCGAGAAGTTCCGGACCGCGACCGGCCAGGACCTGGCCGATTTTCAGAAGGGATTGACCGCCCGGCTGGATCTGATCCAGGGCGACCTGGCCGTTTTGAAGGGAATTCAGGAGAAGCAGGGTATCCGGTTGGCCGAAGTGACCGGCGCGGTTGAGCGGCTGGCCCGGGACCAGGCGGAACTTGACAGCCAGCCGGTAAGCTTCGACACCGCCCTGGTCATGTCGCGCCCGGAGATTGAGGCCCGGTTGGCGGTGATCCTGGAGGAAGTGACCAAGGAAAACTCGGCGCTGCGGGACCGGTTGACCGAACTGGAGAAGCGGGTGAAGGCCCTCAAGCCGGCCGCTTCCTCCCGGACCCGCAGATAAAGGCCCGGCGGGCCGAGGCCGATGACCGGTCAGCCGTCGATGAAGAAATCCTTGAAGGTCTGCCATATCATCACCCGGCTGATCATCGGCGGCGCCCAGGAGAACACCCTCTTTACCTGTTACGGCCTCCTGGAGCGCGGTTACGAGGTGACCCTCCTGACCGGGCCGCCGCTCGGCCCGGAGGGCAGCCTGCTGGCCGAGGCCCGGGCGCGCGGCCTCAAGGTCGTTATCATTCCGGCCCTGCGGCGTCGGATCGACCCGGGACGCGACCTGCTGGCCCTGCTGGATATTTACCGCCGCCTTCTCTTTGGAAACTTCCGGATTGTTCACACCCACAGCGCCAAGGCCGGAATCCTGGGGCGTCTGGCCGCGGGACTACTGCCGCGGCGGGTCCGGATCGTCCACTCCATCCACGGCCTGCCCTTCCATCCTTACCAGGACCGTCGTTTAAATTTCATGTATATCCTGGCCGAGAAACTGGTGGCGCCCGTTACCGATCTCTTTCTCTCGGTGGCCGACGCCATGAACCGGCAGAGCCTGGCCGCCGGCATCGGCCGTCCGGAAAAGTACCGGACGGTCTACAGCGGTTTCGCGGTGTCATCCTTTGCCGGCTGTCGGGCGCTCCGGTCGGCGGCCCGGGGTCGTTGGGGATTTCGGGAGAGCGATTTCGTAATCGGCAAAGTGGCCCGGCTCTTTCAGCTCAAGGGACACGACCTGCTGCTGCCGGTCTTTGCCGAAGCGCGGCGGGAGTTTCCCGACCTGCGCCTCTTCCTGGTCGGCGACGGCATCCTGAAGCCGGAACTGGAAGCCGAGGCCGAACGGCTCGGTATCCGCCCGTCGGTGGTCTTTGCCGGCCTGCTGCCGCCCGGAGAGATTCCCGAGGCGATGGCGGCCATGGACATGCTGGTCCACGTTTCCCTGCGCGAGGGTTTGCCGCGGGCGGTTTCCCAGGCACTGGCCGCCGGCCTGCCGGTGGCGGCCTTTGATGTGGACGGCACCCGCGAAGTGGTGCGTTCCGGCGTGACCGGATACCTGGTGACGCCCGGCGACCGCGCGGGGCTCAAGCGGGCGGTCCTGGAAATCAGGCGCGATCCGGACGGCGCCCGCCGCCTGGCCCGGACCGGCCAGGCCTTCGTGCTTGACAACTTTTCCATCGAGCGGATGGTCTCGGGCGTGGCGGAGGCCTACCGTGATCTGACCAGCTGAGGAAACGCTCCATGGCGGAAATCGAACTTTCCCGGGAGTACGCGCGGCCGCTGGCCGAATTCCAGGAGTACCTGCGCAGCGAGCGGAACGCCTCCGGCCACACCCTGGCCGCCTACGGCTCCGACCTGCGCGATTTCTTCCGTTTCCTGGACGGCCGGCCCCTGGCCTCGGTCCGGATCCCGGTCCTGCGCGCCTACCTGGGCGATCTCTTCGGCCGCAAGCTTGGCCGGGCCACCCTGATCCGCCGGGTGGCCGCCCTGCGCACCTTCTTCCGGTTCCTGAGCCGCCGGGGCGCGGTTGAAGTCAATCCGGCCGCCGGCCTGCGTTCGCCCAGGAGCGAACGCAGACTGCCGGTCTTCCTGGAAATCGAGGCCGCCTGTCATCTGCTGGATCTGGCCCTGAAAAGCGCCGGCCGCTTTCCGAAGCGGGACCTGGCTCTCCTGGAGCTGCTTTATTCGACCGGGGTGCGCGTTTCAGAACTGGTGGGCCTGGACATCAACGCGGTCGATTTCGTGGCCGGTCTGGTGAGCGTCAAAGGAAAGGGGCGGCGGGAAAGGCTGGTACCGGTGGGCGACCGGGCCCTTCGGGTCCTGAACGATTACCTGGCTTCACCGGAACGGCCGGCCGCGGCCCGGGCGCTCTTCACCAACCGGTTCGGCGGCCGGCTGACCGGCCGCAGCGTGGAACGGCTGGTCAAGAAATACTGCCTGCTGGCCGGGCTGCCGTCGCGGGTGACGCCGCACACCCTGCGCCACTCGTTTGCCACCCACCTGCTGGAACGGGGCGCCGACCTGCGCGCCATCCAGGAGATCTTGGGCCACCGCAACATCACCACCACCCAGGTTTATACTCACCTGACCACCCGGACGCTCAAAGAGGCCTATCGAAATTTTTTTCCGCGCGCCTGATGATCCGGTAAAGCCGATCGGCGGCCCGTTCCGGATCGTCATTGATGATCCGGTGGTCATAATCCCGAAGGCTGGCCAGCTCCTTTTCACTTTCAGCCAGCCGGGCCGCGATCGTCGCCGGCGTCTCCCCCGAGGCGCGGCCGCGCTGGTTGATCCGGGCGGCCAGTTCCGACCGGGAGGGTGGCAGCAACGCGACCCGGATTGTCTCCGGGTAAAGGGCCTTGATGCTGGCCGCGCCCTGGGTGTCCAGTGCCAGGATGGCCGGTTCGCCCGCCTTCAGCCGGTCTTCGATGGCCGATTTCGGCGTGCCGTAGCGGTGGCCGTAAACGGTGGCCCACTCGGCCAGTTCCCCCTCTTCCATCATCCCGAGGAAACGCTTTTCATCCACGAAGAGATAATCCTGTCCCGGGGTTTCGCCGTTGCGCGGCGGCCGGGTGGTGCAGGTGATGACGCGGGGCAGGCGGTACTTCTGCTGGAGAATCTTGAGGACGGTGGTCTTGCCGGTTCCGGAAGGGGCGGACAGGACCAGGATCATTGATAGGTTTCGACCTTGGTCGTCCCGTATTTTTTGAGGCGGGAGAGCATGCGGGCGGCTATCTGCCGGAACGGGGTATCCGGCCCGGCCAGGATTCTTTCCCAGGTGGCGATGGCCTCCTTGATCTGGCCGTTTTCCTCGTAGGCGTGGGCCAGCACGTCGTCCACGTATTCGGGCCGCGGAAACTTGGCGGCCAGTTCGAAGTACTTGACCGCGTTGGCGTAGTCCTTGACCTTGTTGAAGTAAGTCCAGCCCAGTTCGAAGTAGAGGTCGTAGCGTTCGGGGTTATTCTTGATGCCTTCGGCCAGGAAGTCCACGCCGTGCTTGATCCAGAACTGCTTCTCCTCCTCGTTCTTGGCCTTGACCGAAATATTGTAGGCCATGTGCCAGCCGCCCACCGCCCAGGGGGTGATGAACTTGGGCTGGAGGAAGGTGATGGACTGGAAGAGCGGCAGCATCTTGTAATGCTGGCCGGAGTGGAAGAGGCTTTCGACCTGGAGCCAGAGCAGGTCGGCGGCCAGGCCCTTGAAGCCGCCGAGGATGAGGTTGCCCGCCACCTGGCCGGGCATGAGCATCAGCCGCCGCTCGAAGCCCATCCTCCGGCGCTGCAGGTCGATGGAGTCCTGGAGCGGCGACAGGATCAGGAAGAGCAGGATGATGGCGGCGATGCTCCGGCTGCGAAAGGCGGTCTTGGACATTTTTCCTGGCGATGGCGACAAGAAGCGGCGCGGGGCGGCCTCAGACCTCTCTGAACTGGAAGAAGTAGAGGCAGAGCAGCAGGGCGATGAAGGTGTAGATCAGCCCGTAGCCGAAGGTTTTCAAGAGGTAAGAGAGCGACACCGACACTCCCACCGCGATCTCATCGCGGATCGCGAAGTTTTCGAAGTTCGGGATGACTTTGTAAAAGATCTTGGTCAGGGCCTGCAGCAGGGGATTCTTGGCCTGCTGGGCCAGCTCCAGGCCGTAGCCGGTCAGGTGGCCGGTCAGGAAGAGGAAGAGGACGAAGATCAGGGTGAAGGCGGTCGAGGCGAAGGCGGCCACCGCCAGGGTCAGGGCGACGATGACCAGCATCTCGGCCCAGATCAGGAAGGTGGCCGAGAAGAGGCCGGCCTCCAGGGAATGTTGTTTGATCAGGATCAGGGTCGAGAAGACCGCCGCCATCAGGATGACGCTCAGGGTGATTGCCAGGACCGAACCGATGAACTTGCCCAGGATGAACTCGGAGCGGCGCAGCGGCTTGGAGAGCAGGGTGGAAATGGTGTTGGTCTCGAACTCGTTGCGCAGGCTGGTCATGGCGGTGAAAATGGCCAGCAGCGCGGCGAATATCTCGATCCCGGAAAGGGAAACGTCCTTGATCATCTTCAGCTGCTCCTCCGGGGTGAGGAAGGAGAAGAGCTGGCTGCTGCCCAGCAGGAGCAGGGCGAAGATCAGGATGATCTGATAACTCTTCAGCCGCAGGGTTTCCCGGAAAGTATTGAGCCCGATAATCAGTGCTTTGACCATTCGATCACCTTTACGAACAAGTCTTCAATATCGCTGGCCTTCCATTCCGTCATCAGATCCCGCAGGGCGCCCAGGGCCAGAAGTTTTCCCTGGTGCAGGATTCCGACGCGGTTGCTTATCTTTTCGACCTCGGAAAGGTAGTGGCTGGAGAGCATGATGGTCTTGCCTTCGGACTGCAGCCGGCCCAGCAGGTTGCGGGTTTCGCGGCTGCCGATCGGGTCGAGTCCGGTGGTCGGTTCGTCGAGAATGAGGAACTCCGGGTCGTTGAGCAGGGCGACCGCCAGGCCGATCCTTTCCAGCATGCCCTTGGAATAGTGCTTCAGGGCCAGGTGGCCGGAATTCTCCAGTCCGACCAGCTGCAGCAGGTTTTCCCGGCGCTCTTTCAGAGTCTCCTCGGGGAGGGAGAAGATCCGGCCGAAGAAGTTCAGGATCTCCGGTCCGGTCAGGTAGCGGTAATAATAAGGATTCTCAGGCAGGTAGCCGATCTTCTCCTTGACCGAGACCTCGGTATGCTTCTGACCGAGGATCTCGATGGTGCCGCTGCTGGGAAAGATCAGCCCGAGAATGAGCTTGATGGCGGTGGTTTTGCCGCTGCCGTTGGGTCCCAGCAGTCCGAAGATCTCGCCTTGCTTGACCTCCAGCGCCAGGTTGTCCAGCGCCACCACCTCCTTGCGGCGGCCGAGCTGATAGACCTTGCTCAATCCCTCGATTTTGAGTGCGATTTTTTCATCCATAATGGTTAATTGTAGCAAAAGAGACGCTTTCAAGTCAAGGCAGAATTAACGGGTCCGTCCGGGGTTTGCCGTCTCAAGCGGCGGCGGCTGTTTCTTCCAGGCGGCCCACGGCCTTCCGGCCGATGTCCGCGCGGAAACAGGCCCCTTCGAAGGAGATCTCCGCCACCGCCCGGTAGGCCAGTTTGACCGCCTCCGGCAGCCGGTCGGCCAGCCCGGTGACGTTCAGGACCCGCCCCCCGGCGGTTACCGGCCGCCCGTTTTCCAGACGGGTGCCGGCGTGAAAGACCAGGACGTCCTTCCGGGCGGCGGCCGCCGCCAGCCCGTTGATCCGGTAACCGATCCGGTAGCGGCCCGGGTACCCGGCCGAGGCCATGACCACCGAGCAGGCGGAACGGCCCGAGAAGCGCGGACCGGTTTCGGCCAGCCGGTCGGTTGCCGCGGCCAGGAGCAGTTCGGCCAGGTCGTTTTCCAGCAGGGGCAGCACCACCTGGGTTTCCGGGTCGCCGAAGCGGGCGTTGTACTCCAGCACCCGTGGTCCCTCCGGGGTGAGGATCAGGCCCACGTAGAGAATTCCCCGATAGCGCATTCCCTCGGACTCCAGCCCGGCGAGCGTGGGGATGACGCTCTCGTTTTCAACCCGTCGGACCAGGCCCGGGTCGAGAAAAGGGTTGGGCGCCACCGCGCCCATGCCGCCGGTGTTGGGCCCGGTCTCGCCGGCCCCGATCTTCTTGTGGTCCTGGGCCGGCACCAGCGGGTGGTATGACCGGCCGTCGGTCAGCACCAGGAGCGAGGCCTCCTCGCCGGTCAGCTTTTCCTCGAAGACCACCCGGCGGCCGGCCGCCCCGAACTCCTGCCGGACCAGGATGGCCTCCAGGGCCGCCTCCTTTTCCGCCTCGGTCTCGCAGATGAAGACGCCCTTCCCGGCCGCCAGGCCGTCGGCCTTGATGACCGCCGGTTTTCCCTTCCAGGCCGCCAGGAGCGCCCGGCCTTCGGCGAGGGAGTCGGCGGTCTGGAACTCCGCGGTCGGTATCCGGTGGCGGTGCATGAATTCCTTGGCGAAGACCTTGGAGGTTTCCAGCCGGGCGGCGGCGGCCGAGGGTCCGAAGACCGGCCGCCCCTCGGCCTGGAGCCGGTCGGCCAGGCCGGCGGCCAGCGGGGCCTCCGGCCCGATCACGGTCAGGTCGATGGCCTGATCCCGGGCGAACCCGGCCAGGCCGTCGATGTCGTCGGCCCGGATCTCGAGATTGACTCCGAAATCGGCCGTGCCGCCGTTGCCGGGGGCGATGAAGAGTTCGGAGACCTGTTTGCTCTGCCGCAGTTTCCAGGCCAGGGCGTGTTCCCGGCCGCCGGAGCCGATTACCAGGCATTTCATGTTTTACCCCGCAGAAGATGGCGTTTTCCGGCGGCCCTTCAGGAGATGGCCTGCCGGAGCAGAAGGACGAAGACGGCCGTGACGGTGTTGTTGAGCAGGTGAAGCACCACCGACGGCCAGAGCGAGCCGCTCTTTTCGTAGAGCCAGCAGAGCGCCAGCGCCAGGCAGAAGATGGGCAGAAAGGCAAAGACCGACTGATGCAGCGAAGCGAAGATAAGGCTGGAGTACAACGCGGCGCGCCGGTAACCGAAGAGGGAGCGCAGGGTTCCGAAGAGGAAGCCCCGGAAGATGATCTCCTCCAGGAAGGGGGCGGCCAGGGCGATGACTGCCAGGTAGAGCAGGAGCAGGCCCTGCGAGTCGATCCGCATCAGGACCGCGTAAATCTCTTGGTCGGGCAGCCGGCCGTGTTGCAGGAGGCCCTGGAGGAGTCCGATGACGGCCAGGATCGGCAGGATGGAGAAATAGGTCCAGAAGCCGGCCCGGAGATACCCGGTTTTCCAGGCGTCCAGGCCGAGCTGCCAGGTCCCCAGGAAACGGCGGCGCAGTCCGGCCAGAATGGCCCCCACCAGGCAGAGCTGGAGGGCGGCGCTGAAGATGATGGCCCGGGCGGCGCTGTGGTTGAAGGAGAGCTTGCCGTCGAAGCAGAGGGCGTCGAGGCCGGCGGTGAGCAGCAGCCAGGCGGGCAGCGCGGTGAAAATGACCTTCAGCACCAGGCTTCCCGGCCAGAAGGTGGCGGCCGCGCCCGCCGGCGGCTCGGCCGGGACCCGGTTAACCAGGCGCTGCAGGTTCTGGGCCAGCGCGTAGAGGGCGCCGACCAGGAGGATCAGGGAAAGCGTCCCCAGCAGGATCGCCCCGGGCTCGCCCCGGGTGAAGGCCTGCTGGAGGGCGGTGTCGAATTCTTCGGACGGCATCGTGTTTATTTTGGCCGGTTCCGGCCCTTCAGGACGCCTACATCCCGATGATCCGGGTATCCTCGTCCAGGAAGATGCCCTGAATATTCATGCGGAGCGCGTCCGGGTTGGGACTGGCGGCGAAACCGATCGACTCGGTGATCCGGTCGTCCTTGAGCAGCTGGAGTATGGCATCGTTGAAAGTCTGCATACCCCGGTCCTTTTCCGCCCGCATTCCGGCCGGGATCTTGAGCACCCGGTTCTCGATGATCAGGTTGACGATGGTGGGCGTGGCCAGCATCACCTCGACCGCCGGTATCAAACCCTTGCCGTCCTTGCGCGGAAGCAGTTTCTGGCAGACGGTCGCCTTGATGTGGTAGGCCAGCTGTTTGCGCACCTGCTCGTGCAGGTTGCTGGGAAAGAAATCGAGGATGCGGGTAATGATGCTGATCGTGTCCAGGGCGTGGACGGTCGAAAGGACCAGGTGGCCGGTCTCCGAAGCCGAGAGGGCCGATTCAAAGGTCACCGTGTCGCGCATTTCGCCGATGACGATGATGTCCGGGTCCTCGCGCAGCACGTGTTTCAGCGCATTGTGGAAGGAGAGGGTGTCGCTGCCGACCTCGCGCTGGTTCACGATTGATTTCTGGTCGGTGAAGACATACTCGATCGGGTCCTCCACCGTCACGATGTTGACCTGTTCGTTCTGGTTGATGAAATCGACGATCGAAGCCACCGTGGTTGACTTTCCCGAACTGGTCGGGCCGGCCACCAGGACCAGGCCGCTTTCCAACTTGGAGATCTGTTCCAGGACCGGCGGCAGGGAGAGCTCTTGGAACTTTGGGATCTTGGTCCGGATGCGGCGCATGGCCATACTGGAATTGCCGCGCTGAAAGTAGACGTTGATCCGGAATCGGCCCAGGTCGCCGAAGGTAAATCCGAAATCCAGCTCCCGTTCCTCCTCCAGTTTCCGCAGCTGGGACTCCTTGGCGACCTCCTTCAGGAAGCTTTCCATGTGCTCCGGAGTCACCGGCTCCAGCTGGGAGAAGATCAGGCTGTTGTTGATCCGGAAGATCGGCGGCTTCCCGATCTTGACGTGGATGTCGGTGGCCCGCAGCCTTACGCATTCCTGGGCGACATCTTTCAAGGTCATCATGTTTCCCCTGCCTGTTCCGGCCCGCCTCCGGGCCTCTTAATGGGTGATGAAATACTCCAGACGGTTGGCCTGTTTCAGGGTGCGGCCGATGCGGTCGGCGGCGGCCCGGGAAGAAAAATTGCCGACCCGCACCCGGTAGGAGAGGGCGGCCTGGTCGGGAATGCGCACCAGATAGGCGTCATAACCGTCCGCGGCCAGGTCGTCGACCAGTTTTTGGGCGCGCAGGTAGTCGCTGAAGGAGCCGACCTGGATGGTGTACTCTCCCAGTTCGCGGTTCAGCAGGCCGCCGGCGGCGACCGCTTCCGGGCTGAACGGATACTCCTGCCGGATTCGGTTCAGCAGCGTCAACGCTTCGGTCTTCTTGCCGCGTTTCACCAGGACCTCGGCCAGCCCCAGGCAGGCGGTCGGCAGGTGAGTGCTGAGCGGATACTCCCGCAGAAACTGGCGGAAGGTCTGCTCACTCTCCAGCGTCGGGCCGGTCCGCCCTTTCAGCCGGGCGATGGCCAGCAGGCTTCGTTCCCTTTCCCGGCTGCCCAGCAGGTTTTTCCAGATTTCCTCGGCCTTCTTGACGTCCCGGGTCTCCTGGTAGCAGACGGCCAGCAGGTACTTCTGCATCGGGGTCAGGTCGGGGATTTCGCCGTAAGTTTGGATGGCCGCCCGGTATTCTTCGCGCAGGACCAGGTCTTCCAGTCCGGAGACCGGCTGACCTCCGGACCGTCCGGGAGCTAACCACCCGACGGCCAGCGCCGCGATCCACAGGAGTATCACCCGATTGAGGTTCATCAATCCTTTTCTTTTTCCGCTTCTTCTTCCGCGGGGACCGCTTCCCGCTCGATGATCGCCTGGAAGACCTCCTCCAGAGGATTTGACCTGCCCAGCGATATCCGTTCGTGGCTTAACCGGTGGGCCTTTTCGGTCAATTCGGCCACCAATTGATAGGTATTCTGCTGGTTGGCGGTTTTATCCAGGACCTTCAACGCTTCGTATCCCATGGTCTGTCCTCTCGACGGTTGGGTTTTTTCCGAATGGCAACGGTTATTATACCCTCTTCAAACCGGGTGCGGCAAAGGCGGTTCCCGGTCAGGCAAAGACCTCGACGGCCTTCTGGAGGTCGTCACTCTCGGTTTCGATCGTGCAGCTGTCCACCCGGCGGAATCCGGAATGGTTGAAAAGCGTCTGTTCGGCGAAGGTCGAATTCAGGCCCTGGACCCGGAACCGATAGGGCGGCTTGGGATAGACCGGCTTGATTTCCTTGATTCGTCTGACGGCCCGTTCGGCGCCGGCCTTGATCAACTGGCGGGCCCGCGCCGGCTGAAGCGTAACAGCCAGTTCCTGGTGCAGGGCTTCCTTGACCTGGACCGTTTCGATGCCCGGGATCAGGCCGGCGGCCTCGCGGCAGGCGGCGTCGTCGCCGGTGGCCAGGATGACCGGGACCTTGTGGTAACCGGCGATGTAACTGCGCAGTCCCATTTCGCCCACCTCCTCGCCGTTCAGCCAGTAACGGTAGATCGACAGCGAATAAGTGTGGCAGAGGTTGGCTTTCGGCGTGCCGGCCTTGGCGTGCTGGGCGACCATAAGCATCGCGTCGTATCCCTGGTCAAGTCCGTAGGGGCAGCGGATGAAGCCCCTCGGTATGAAGCGGGCTTCGGGTCGGAGCTGGTCGAGTATGATGCCGCCGTTGCCGTGTCCGTCCCAGACCACGATATCGGCATCGGCATCCACGGCCAGGATTCCCTCGATGGCGGCATTGACCTCTCCGGTCAGCCAGTTTTGAGCCTGAAGGTGCTTCTCCTTGTTCTCCCCCAAGACCTGGGCCCAGGTGGTGACCCCGGCGGTTCCTTCCAGGTCGGTCAGTATGAAGAATTTCATTTCGTCTCCTTTCCCCCGTTCAGTTTGAAGGATGCTTCGCTTTAAGTTCTTCCAGGTGGCCGCGGATCAGTCCGGCCAGTTCCGGGTAATCCCGTTCGGCCGCGGCCAGTGCCATCTCCAATTGCTCGCGGGCCGCCTCCGGTTGGCCCCCTTTCAAGAGGGCCAACCCCAGCGTGTCAAGGTAATAGGCTCGGCGGTCCGGATCGTTTTCCAGTGCCTGGCGGGCCAGTTTTTCGGCCTCGCCGGGATCGTTTTTCAGCCGCAGTTCGGCCAGGTTGTTGAAGGCCGGGCCGAAGGGATGGACGGCCAGCACCTGCCGGTAGGTCCGTTCCGCCTCATCCTTCCGTCCGCTTCGTTCCAGGGCCACCGCCAGGTTGAACCGGTAGAGGTAGGCCTCCCGGCCGGCCAGGGCTTGCTGAAAGGCCGCCGCGGCCGCTTCAGGCCGGCCCGTTTCCAGGTGAAAGACCCCGAGCTGGTTGGCCTCCTCCGGAGACAGCGGAAACCGGATTTCGTCCGGCGGCGCCATGGTCAGCCAGAGTGAACCGCCCCGTTTCCAGAAGCGTTGAAAACTCTTGGGTGAGAGGAAGGAGTCCCGGCGCCAGGTGGAGTGGAAGTAAATCACCGGCCGTTTCAAGTCGTAGCCGGTCACGACCACGTAGTGCGGTATTGACCAGGGGCCGACCCCGAAGTTCAACAGGGCCACGGCCGGGTAGCCCCGGGCCACCCTTTCCAGCAGCCTCGGAAGATCGCCCTCGGCCGGGCAGGCCCAGAGGCCGCGATCTCTGGCCAGTCCGGTCAGGTCGATCATGGTCAACGCTTTTCCGGGCTTGGCCGCGGGTCGTTCCGCCGGCGGCCGGCGCCAGAAACCGGCGGTCATCTCCAGAACGGCCGGTCCGCAGGCGTTGCCGCCTTTCGGTCCCCGGGAATAGGGAACCTCCAGCCGGACCGGTCCGGCTGGCAGCGGTCCGGCGGCCATCAACAGGAAGGCCGCCAGTAGCGCGCGCCCTTCCGAGGGCCAACTTCTAATTGCCGGCTTTGGTCTCAATGCTCAAACGGTGGCCGCTGGCTTCCAGAAGCAGTGCGATAAAGACCACGATGACCAGGATTACCACTATCACGCCCAGTCCGTTGCCGCCCCGGGAGAGCAGGCTGACCCGATCCTCCAGGTCCGCCCGCTGGGCCGGCGTCATTGAAACCAGCGTTTCGCGGACTTCGGCGCGGGTATATCCGAGCGCGGCCAGCCGGGACATGACCTCCGGATTGTCCAGGATCTGGTTCACGTTTCCGGATGCGGTCGCGGTCTGGGCCGGTACCACGGCCGCCTGCAGGCTGGCCGGCCGCAGCGAAATGGTCACCGCCACCGCCATTACCAGCAACACCACCCATTTCTTAAGCAGAATCCGTTCCATGCGCCTCCTTTTTGATGCCACTTAGATTTTCTTTAAATCTCCCATGCTTTTGTTCAGCGTTTCATCGGAGACCGTCGAGTCGGTCATCCGGCCGGTCAGAAAGGCCTCGTAGGCGCTCAGGTCGAAGTGGCCGTGGCCGGAGAAGTTGATCAGGATCACCTTTTCTTCCCGGCATTCCCGGGCCACGTCGATGGCCGCCTTCAGGGCGTGGTTGGTCTCCGGCGCCGGGATGATGCCCTCGGTCCGGGCGAAGAGCAGGGCCGCCTCGAAGACCTCCTTCTGCTGGTAAGCCCGGGCCTCGATCAGTTTTTCGGCCATCAGGTGGGAGACCATCGGCGCCATGCCGTGATAACGGAGTCCGCCGGCGTGAACCGGCGCCGGCACGAAGCGGTGGCCGATGGAGAACATTTTCAGGAGCGGCGTCAGGCCGGCGGTATCGCCGAAATCGTAGGCGAACTGGCCGCGGGTCAGCGAGGGGCAGGCGGCCGATTCGACCGCGATGAACCTCATCTCCTGTCCGGCCAGCTTCTCCGGCACAAAGGGAAAGACCAGCCCGGCGAAGTTGCTGCCGCCGCCGACGCAGCCGATCAGGATGTCCGGCTTCAAACCGGCCAGCTTGAACTGTTTCTTGGTTTCCAGGCCGACCACCGTCTGGTGCAGGCAGACGTGGTTAAGCACGCTGCCCAGCGAATACTTGGTGTCCTCGTGGGTGGCGGCATCCTCGACCGCCTCCGAAATGGCGATGCCCAGGCTGCCGGGCGTGCCGGGCATCTCCACCTGGATGCGCCGGCCGCTTTCGGTCTTGTCGCTGGGCGAGGCGAAGACCTCGGCTCCCCAGGTCTCCATCATGATGCGCCGGTAGGGTTTCTGCTCGTAGCTGCCCTTGACCATGTAGACCGTGCACTTGAGGCCCAGCAGCTGGCAGGCCAGCGACAGGGCGCTGCCCCACTGGCCGGCTCCGGTTTCAGTCGAGAGGCGGGTGACGCCCTCCTGCTTATTGTAGTAAGCCTGGGCGATTGCGGTGTTGGGCTTGTGGCTGCCGGCCGGGCTGGCGCCCTCGTACTTGTACCAGATCTGGGCCTTGGTGCCCAGGGCCTTCTCCAGCCGGCGGGCCCGGCAGAGCGGAGTTGGTCTCCAGAGCCGGTAGATCTCCAGGATCGGATCGGGAATTTCGATCCAGCGTTCGCTCGAGACCTCCTGGGCCACCAGGCTTTTGGGAAAGATCGGGTAGAGGTCCTCCGGTTTCAGCGGTTCGCCGGTGGCCGGGTGGCGGGGCGGCGCCAGAGGGGTTTTCAGATCGGTCAGGAGGTTATACCACTGCTGCGGAATTTCCTTCTCGGAGAGGAGAATTCTTTCTTCCATGACAGGCTCCGGTTTCGTGGTTACGGGCCGTTCTCCGGTCGCGGCAACCGATTACGCAATCGTGGGCGGGCCCGGGTTGGAGACCTTTTTAATCAATGGCCATCGCGATGAGATGCGACGTTTTTCGCTTGTCGTTCCCGCCCGCAACAGGCGGGAATCCGGCATCGCAACAATATGAAACGATAAAGATGTTGAATACAACAAACACCCTTTGGAGTTCAAATCTCTTCAGGGGGCGCTGTTTTTCAACTGTTGGCGGGCATGTCCGCCAAAGCTCGCTTTTTGAGCGTAGGCGGGGCCGACGAGATTCGAACTCGCGCTCTCCTGATCGACAGTCAGGAATGTTAACCGCTACACCACGGCCCCAGGGTCTTGCGTTCCAACGGCTCAATGAAAAATTATAACCGAGGTGGCGGTGAAAATGCAAGCCGGCCGCAAAGGGGCGCGCCGGCCCGGCCGTAAGTCCGCCCGGTTTTTGCGTGCGGCTCGAATAAATATTAAAATAGGATTTTACGGAACGACTCCGCGTCCGGGAGCCCCGGCGCTCGAACTTTCCCAAAATGGAGGCAGAAATGTCGGAACTGAAGATTGGCATGGTCGGCCTGGATACCTCGCACGCCGTTTCCTTCACCAAGCTGCTCAACTTTCCGGGGGCGCCCTTCCACGTTCCCGGCGGCCGGGTCACCGCCGCCTTCCCCGGCGGCAGCCAGGCCTTCTCCATGAGCCGCGACCGGGTTCCCCAGTTCACCAGCCAGTTCAAGGACGAGTTCGGCGTCGAGATCTGCGATTCGATCGAGTCGGTCATGAAGCAGGTCGACGCCCTCTTCCTGGAGAGCGTCGACGGCCGTCAGCACCTGGAGCAGTTCCGGGTGATCGCGCCCTTCGGCAAGCCGGTCTTCATCGACAAGCCCTTCACCTGTTCGGCCGCCGACGCCCACGAGATCATCGCCCTTTCGAAGCAGCACCGGGCCCCGATCTTCTCCGCCTCGGCCATGCGCTACGCGGCCGGGGTGGCCGGCATCGAGCAGGGGCGCCGGGTATTCGGCTGCATCGCCTTCGGCAACATGAAGATCCTGCCCGATTACCCCGGCCTCTACTGGTACGGCGTGCACAGCGCCGAGGTGCTCTTCTCCAAACTGGGCAGCGGCTGCCGCCAGGTCTTCGTCCAGAAGGGCGAGGCGGCCGACGCGGTCACCGGCCTCTGGGAGGACGGCCGGACCGGCGTCCTTTACGGCTACCGGGTCGACAACGTTCCCCAGCAGTTCGGCTGCTCCGTTCTGACCGATGGCGGGCTCGTGCACGGCATCGTTCAGGCCGAACCGCCCACCTACGCCCTGATCCTGGAGAAGATCTTCGACTTCTTCAAGACCGGGAAATCGCCGGTTGACCTGCAGGAGACCCTGGAGATCATGGCCTTCCTCGAGGCGGCCAACCGCTCCCGGGAGAGCGGCCGCCCCGAAAAACTGGCACTGTAAGTTCCGGGGTCCGTCCGGGTCCGGAGGGGAGGCGAAGCGTGGTCAAGGCCATCAGCCCGGAGGGGCGTTTCTGCTTCTTCGGCTACTACGACAAGTGCGGCTGGGACGAGAGCGGGGAGTATCACCTCTTCCACGAGGTTGACTTTCAGGACCGGCCGCCGGCGGCCGGCGACCGGGCCCGGATCTGCCTGCTGGAGACGAAGACCGGCCGGGTGGAGGTCCTCGACGAGACTCCCGCCTGGAACTTCCAGCAGGGGGCCATGCTCCAGTGGCTGCCCGACCGCCGGATAATCTACAACTCCGTCCGCGGCGGCGATTTTATCAGCGTCATCCACGACCTGAAGAGCGGCCGCCGGTCTGAATTGCCGCGCCCGGTAAGCGCCGTCAGCCGTGACGGCCGGCTGGCCCTGAGCCTCAATTACGCCCGGCTGGCCCGGTGGCGGCCCGGTTACGGTTACGAGGGAGTGGCGGATCCCTTTGAGCATCAAAAATGGCCGGAGGCCGACGGCGTTTACCTGGTCGACCTGGAGACCGGCGGCCACCGGCTGGTCATTTCTTTGGCCGGCTTGCTGGAACTCCGGCCGGAACCGGAGACGCGCGATTCTTTCGGCTGGGTGAACCACACCCTCTTCTCCCCGGACGGCCGGCGCTTTATCTTCCTCAACCGCTGGAAGTCCGGGCCGAAGGAGCGCCATCGGACGCGGATCTTCACTGCCAACCCGGACGGGAGCGGTCTGCACGACCTGGTGGAGACCCAGCTGGTCTCCCATTTCGACTGGAAGGACGGCCGGGAGCTGCTCGCCTGGATGGAGTACGGTGGGAAAAGCGGTTTCTGGCTGATCGACGATCGGACCGGCCACGGCCGGTTCTTAAGCGAAAACATCCAGTTCCTGGACGGCCACTGCAGCTACTCGCCGGACCGGAAATTCATCCTGCTCGACACCTACCCCCAGGCCGGCCAGCGCAGCCTCAAGCTTTTCGATACCGTCCGGGACCGGGAAATAACCACCGGAGAGTATTTCTCCCCGCCTGAAATCACCGGCCCGATACGGTGCGACCTGCATCCCCGCTGGGGGCGGCCGCCGAACCTTATTTCTTTCGACTCCGCGCACGAGGGATACCGCCGGGTCTACGCGGCCGATATCGGAGAATACCTGGGGTGAGGCTGTCAGCGGCGGCAACCGGCTGCTTGGCAGAAGCCGGGCAGGTTTGTGATAATCCAAACTGTTACGCACCCGCCTAGAATCGTCATCGATAATAATATAAATAAAGGCAATTCAGAAAACGTTGTTGGGAGATTTGGAAATAAATCTTTTATTTCTTCGGAAACGGTCTTGATTTTCTCGATTGCTTCATCCTTTATCTTTCTCTGTTCTTTTATTGAATGCTCAAGTTGACAGATAAGCGCACAAGACATAACTAAAACAACAGGAACAAGGCATGACAACCATGCCCCATAATTAATTGATTTCGCAGCAGCAACAAGTACCCAATAAACCAGTAGTGTATAATAGGTAACGAGCCACTGCTGGCTTTTGAAGAAACGGATGTCCTCCAGGGCGGATCGATAGACGAGTTGTATGTATTTTTGCTTGTCGTCAGGATTTTCGCCCTTCTTCTCCCCGGCTTCGGGACTGTTATCGCACATCAGACCCTCCCTTTTGTATTAAGGGTGTTTTGGAATTTCCTCTGTTTCGATTATAAATTAGGCCAGCTTAAAATGCAATGAAATGCAAGGATGATATAGCACGCGATGGAATTGATTGTCGGGTTGATAAATTGCGTGTTTGGAATCCGATTGAATCGATCGGCGCCGAAGAAGGAATGGGCCGTTAAGAGGGATTGAAGGAATATAGCGGGAAATAAAAAACCGCGGCCGCCGGGAATTAACCTGGCGGCCGGGGTTTCCATTTCGGCTCTTTTTTGATATACTCAAGTATAAGCTACCGGTTTTGTCCGGCCAACCGCTCAATCATAAGTTACAAAACAGTTTTTTTGTCCGCTGGTTGCTGAAACTGAAGACCTGAAGGTGTTTCGATGCGTTCCCAATCCATTCGAATTGTCTCCTTCCTGTTTTTCGCTCTTGCGGGCTGGCTGGGTCTGCTTCAGGCCGACCCCGTCTCTCCCCTGAACGGCACGGCCGATCCGGATGGCAATACCGTCTGGTATGACGGGGCCCGGCTTGGCGTTGAGGGCAGAGGCTGGACGGAGACGGAATCCTTCTACGACCGCCTGCCCGCAAAAGCCAGGGGTACCGTGCGGGATTCGGTTTGGAAGTTGAGTCACGCCACCGCCGGCATGTGCATCCGCTTTGTCACCGATGCGCCGACTATCCAGGTCCGTTGGATCATTACCGGACTGTATTCTCTTTCAACGATGCCGAAGACGGCTTGCAGCGGTGTGGATCTTTATTGCCGGGAGGCTGCCGGAAAATGGACGTTTGTCGGAACCGGGGAGCCGACGGGTATCACCAACACGGCACTTTTTAGCGTCGGCGCCAGTAAGGAATTGATGCTCTATCTTCCTTTATACACGGGCGTGAAATCCGTTGAAATCGGCATTCCCAAGGGGCGGACCATCTCGAAACCCGCCCCCCGGGCCAAGCCCATTATCTTCTATGGCACCTCGATCACCCAGGGGGCCTGCGCCTCGCGTCCGGGCATGGTCTACACGGCCATCGTCGGTCGCCGTCTCGACCGGCCGGTCATCAACCTGGGGTTTTCCGCCAACGGCACGGGTGATACGGAGCTGGCGGATTTAATGGGGGAAATCGACGCGTCGATTTACATTGTTGATTGCGCCGCGAACATGAAGTCGAACGGGCCTTATGCGCCCGAGAAACAAGCGCCGCTATTTGTGACGAGATTGCGGAAGCTTCGTCCCGCAACTCCCATCCTGCTGGTCCAGGGTGCCGATCGTTTTGACCGTCCCAGCGAAGGAGGGGCGTGGCGGTCCGTTTATGAGCAGTTGAAAAAACAGGGTATGACCGGGCTTTTCTTCCTACCAAACAAGGGGATGTATGGAGATGATGGAGAAGCCACGGGGTCAGACGGCCATCCCTCCGATCTGGGTATGATGAGGGAGGCAGCCGTTTATATCCGTGCGCTACCCTCGATGCTGAAGACCACCGGAAGGAGCCGATAATCTCCTCGAGGCTGGCCGAGATGCGGGTCGGGTGGCGAGAAAGTGAGCCACCCTAAACCTTAAGTGTGGGATGTTCAAATCCCCAAAGAAACGCTTCAGGGAAGCAGCCCCAAGGGGATTTGAACCCCTGTCTGATGGCTGAGAACCACCTGTCCTAGGCCTCTAGACGATGGGGCCGTGAATTACGGCTGAAGTTTTCAATTCCCGGGGTTCAAATCCCGGTGGATTTGGCGCCGGTGTAAGAATCTTCCTAAAGGTTCTTCTGAAAAAAGTTCAGAAACAACCGTCGCCGTGAAGCAGAGTTCTTCGAACACGCTTCATGGCCGTGAAGTGTGAGCCGATTTGCATCGCGGCTCTCTACTTCACGGCTCTCCTTGAAAGCCGGAGAGCGGCTTTCAAGCCCCTGTCTGATGGCTGAGAACCACCTGTCCTGGGCCTCTAGACGATGGGGCCGTAAACTACGGCTTGAGTTTTCAATTCCGGAATTAAACCCGCCCGGCAAACGACTGTATCATATTATTCTACCATCTTTTCCTGCCATTTGACAAGAGCCGGTCTCTCTGTTATATTCTGTTATCGCCACAAGATCAGACACCCTTAAGCCTTGACATTCAAGGGGCAACTTCAACAACTCCGACTATGAAAGAAGGAATATCGCTGGTCGTCGTAGAGTCGCCGGCCAAGTGCCGGACCATCGGCAAGT
Organism: candidate division TA06 bacterium; assembly: GCA_022704925.1. GTDB lineage: Bacteria > Ratteibacteria > UBA8468 > MWAK01 > MWAK01 > MWAK01. Next base: position 26,498 of record JAKJFK010000002.1, read on the forward strand.
ACCTGGGGAACGATTACCGGGTGGTCGCCACCATGGGCCACATCCGGGACCTGCCCGCCGACGAGCTGGGAGTCAACGTCGAGAAGGAGTTCGAACCGACCTACCGGGTCATGCCCCGCAAGCAGAAGGTGGTCTCCCAGGTGCGCAAGGAGGCCGGTTCGGCCGCCGTCATCTTCCTGGCCACCGACGAGGATCGCGAGGGCGAGGCGATCGCCTGGCACGTCGCCCAGCTTCTCAAGCGTCCGGCCGAAGAGATCAAGCGGGTTACCTTCCACGAGATCACCCCGGAGGCGGTCCGGCGCGCCTTCAATTCCCCGCGCGAGATTGACCTCCACCTGGTTAATGCCCAGCAGGCCCGGCGGGTCCTGGACCGGCTGGTGGGATATACCCTCAGCCCGCTGGTCGGCGACCTCATCAAGAAGGGTCTTTCGGCCGGCCGGGTCCAGTCGGCGGCGCTGCGCATCCTGGTGGAACGGGAGAAGGAGATCACCGGCTTCAAGTCGGAGCAGTATTACCTGGTCACGGCCGAGGTTGCCAGGGCCGATAAGCCGGAGGCCGTCTTTGCCATTCAGCTGGCCGGCCGGGATGGCAAGAAAATTTCCAAGCCCGGCATCAAGGACCGGGGCGAAGCCGAGCAGGCCCTGGCTTTCCTGCGGGCCAATCCGCTCACGGTCGGCCAGGTCACCCGCGAGGAACGGCGTGAATTCCCCGATCCGCCCTTCACCACCTCCACCCTGCAGCAGGAGGCGGGCCGCCGGTTAAGCCTGCCGGCCAGCCGGACGATGTCCCTGGCCCAGCAGCTTTACGAGGGCATCGAGCTGGGCGACCAGGGGCCGGTCGGGCTTATCACCTACCACCGGACCGATTCGCTCAACCTGGCCCAGAGCGCCCGTGACGAGGCCGCCCGGTATATCAAGGCGGAGTTCGGCAACCAGTACCTGCCGGCCCGGCCGCCGGTCTATCGTTCCAGGAGTTCGATGGCCCAGGAGGCGCACGAGGCCATCCGCCCCACCAGCACGACCCGTCCCCCCCAGAGCGTGGCCGGGTACCTGAGCGAGGGGCAGCTGAAGCTTTACACCCTGGTCTGGAATCGTTTCCTGGCCAGCCAGATGGCGCCGGCGGTCTACGAGCTGACCCGGGTGCGGGTGGATTGCGACCCTTATTTCCTGACGACCGAGGGACGGGTCAACCGTTTCGACGGCCATCGCCGGCTGGCCGGCTTCGGCCAGAAGGATTCGGTCCTGCCGCCGTTGGCCGAGGGCGATCCGCTTCGCCTCGAGAAGGCCGACCTGGAGGAGAAGGCGACCGAGCCGCCGCCCCGTTATACCGAGGCGACCCTCATCAAGGCGATGGAGAAGCTCGGTATCGGCCGCCCCTCGACCTACGCCCCGATCATCGAAACCCTGGTGGCCCGCCTCTACGTGGGCCGGGAGAAGCGGACCCTGATTCCCTCGCCGCTGGGCGTCATGGTCAACGACCTTTTGGTGTCACACTTCCCGGAGGTGATCGACCTCCGGTTTACCGCCCAGATGGAGGACCGGCTCGACCTGATCGCCGAGGGGAAGGAGGCCTGGCGCCAGGTGCTGGCCGAGTTCTACAAACCTTTCCTGGCTTCGGTCCAGGCTGCCGAGAATAACATGGCTTCCAGCGAAAAATGTCCCAAGTGCGGCAAGCGGCTCATCTTCAGGAAGAGCAAGAAGTTCGGGGCCTTCCTCGGTTGCGAGGGGTACCCGGACTGCGACTTCACCAAGAACATCTCGGTCACCTCCAGCGAGGTCTGCCCCAAGTGCGGCAAACCGCTCATTCTGCGGGAGAGCAAGAAGTTCGGCTCCTTCCTCGGCTGCGAGGGGTACCCGGCCTGCGACTTCACCAAGAATATCGGCCAGGCCGGGCGCTGGCATTCCCGCTCTTCGAAACCGGAGGCGCCGGCCGGAGCCGAAGGCGAGGTTCCGGCCGCCCCGGCCCCGGCCGAGGTCTGCCCCAAGTGCGGCAAGAATCTCGTGCTCAAGAAGAGCAAGTTCGGGACCTTCCTCGGCTGCGAGGGGTACCCGGCCTGCGACTTTACCAGGAATCTCGGGAAGGCCGGCCAACGCCCCGCCTACCGGGCGAAGCCGTCCGGGTCCCCCGGCGCCGGGACCGTTCCCTGCCCGAAGTGCAAGACGGGGCGGCTGGTCGAGCGCCAGAGCCGATACGGCAAGTTCCTGGGTTGCAGCAACTATCCGCGGTGCCGTTATATCGAAAAGTCCGGCGCCGGCGGTCCTCAGCCGGATGCTTCCAGCAACGGAGGCAAGGATGGCGAAGGAGCGGTGGAGCAGTAAGCTTGGCATCATCATGGCGGTGGCCGGCAGCGCCATCGGCCTCGGCAATTTTCTGCGTTTCCCGGTCCAGGCGGCCAAGCACGGAGGCGGGGCCTTCCTGATACCTTACTTCATTGCGCTGCTGCTGCTGGGCATCCCGTTGATGTGGATCGAGTGGACCATCGGCCGCTTCGGCGGCGGTTTCGGCCACAGCACCTCCCCCGGTATCTTCCAGACGCTCTGTAACAAGAACCGTTTCATCAAGTACTTCGGCGTGATCGGGATCTTCGCGCCGCTGGTCATCTTCATCTACTACGTCTACATCGAGTCCTGGCTGCTTGGCTACAGCTTCTTCGCCCTCACCGGCCTCTACAATTCCTGCACCACCGAGGAGGCGATGACCCTTTTCCTCCGGGGCTACCAGGGCCTGGCCCGCAACAACTTCTTCTCCAGCCTCCGCCCGGCCTACTTCTTCTTCCTGGTCACCTTCGCGCTCAACCTCCTGATCCTTTACCAGGGCGTCCAGCGGGGCATCGAGCGGGTCTGCAAGTACGCGATGCCGGTGCTCTTTTTCCTCGGCATTATCCTGCTGGTCCGGGTCTTCACCCTGGGGACGCCCAACCCGCAGTTCCCGGAGAACAGCATCTACAACGGGCTGGGCTTTCTCTGGAACCCGGACTGGTCGGCCCTGCGCAGCGGCCGGGTCTGGCTGGCGGCCGCCGGCCAGATCTTCTTTACGCTCAGCTGCGGCATCGGGATCATCCTGACTTACGCCAGCTACCTGCGGCGCGAAGATGACGTGGTCCTCTCCGGGTTGAGCGCCGTGGCCACCAACGAGGTGGCCGAGGTCATCCTGGGCGGCAGCATCGTGATTCCGGCCGCTTTCGCCTTCTTCGGGCCGGCCGGCCTGGCGCGCATCGCCCAGGGCGGCTCCTTCAACCTCGGCTTCGTCACCATGCCGCTGGTCCTGCAGCGCCTGGGTTTCGGCCAGGCCTTCGGCTTCATCTGGTTCGGCCTGCTCTTCCTGGCCGGCATCACCTCCTCGATATCGCTGGCCCAGCCGGCCATCGCCTTTCTCGAGGACGAGTTCAACCTCGGCCGGCGCCGCACCCTGGCTCTCTTCGCCGCGGTGACCTTCCTGCTGACCAACGCGGTGATCTTCTTCATGGGGCGGGGCGTACTGGACGAGATGGATTTCTGGGGCGGCACCTTCTGCCTGGTGCTCTTTGCCACCATCGAGACCATCCTCTTCGCCTGGGTCTTCGGCATTGACCGGGCCTGGACCGAGATGCACGCCGGTTCCGACATAACCCTGCCCCGTTTCTACCGATTTATCATCAAGTACGTGACGCCGGCCTTCCTGCTGGCCATTCTCGGTTTCTGGCTGGTTCAGGAGGGGATGCCGGTCATCCGCCTGCACGGGGTTCCGGCCGGGAACGTTCCCTACGTCACGGCGACCCGGGTGCTCCTGCTCCTGATCTTCGCCGGGCTGGCCTGGCTGGTCAAAAAATCCTGGGACCGGCGCCTCAAGGCCGGGGCGGAGGAAGAGGGGAGGCGGATATGAGGCCGAGCGGCATCCTGTTCATGGCGATCGCCTGGCTGGCCCTGCTGATCACCTGTATCTACACGCTGCGCCGGAGCCTGCGCAACAATTAGGGGCCGCGGGACCAGTCCCCGGTAAGGACATGAGCATGGTCAAGGTCCTGGTTGTTTACTACTCGCGTTCCGGTCATACCGGCGAGATGGCCGGCTTCATCGCCCGGGTCGCCTTGAAGCGGGTCGAGGCAACCTCCCTCGAGGATCTCAAGGCCGCCGACGCCGTCATCATCGGTTCGCCCACCTATTACGGCGGCATGGCCGCCCCGGTCAAGGAGCTGCTCGACCGGAGCGTGGTTTTTCACAAGGAACTGGAAGGCCGGGCCGGCGGCGCCTTCGCTTCATCGGCCCATGTCGGCGGCGGGAACGAGACGACCATCCTCTCCATTATTAACGCGCTTCTCATTCACGGGATGGTGGTTCAGGGGGATCCCCGTTCCGATCATTACGGACCGGTTTCAGTCGGGGCGCCCGACGGGCGGGTCGAGGCGGAATGCCTCCGTTACGGGAAAAGAGTAACCGAATTGGCCGGAAGGCTGCGGTCGGTCAGCGGAGGCTCTGTTCGATCCAGTCGAGGTAGGGGCGTGAACCGGCGGCGATCGGCAGGGCGATGATTTCCGGGACCTGGTAGGAGTGGTTCTGCCTTACCAGGGCGGCCAGGCGCGGGAAACGGGTCCGGGTGGTCTTGGCTGACAGGAGCACCTCTCCGGCCCGCTCGATTTTCCCCTCCCACCAGTAGAGCGACTCCACTCCGGCGGTCAGGCTGGCGCAGGCGGCCGCCTTCTCCTCCACCAGAATCCGGGCGATTTTCCGGGCCTCTTTCAGCGAGGCGCAGGTGACGAAGACCGCCAGGCAGCCGGTATCTTTTTTCATCAGGCGGTGTCAATCGCGGTACTCGCCGGCCGGGAAGTCCGCCAGCGAGTCGATGATGCGGTAAGGGGCGGCGGCGGCCACTTCGGCCCGGGAGGAGGAGCCGGTGATTACAATCAGGGTGTCGACCCCGGCGGCCGCGCCGGTCTGGGCATCGATGGTCATATCGCCCACATAGAGGGTTTCGGCTGGCGCCACCCCGAAGTGTTCCAGGAGGGCCAGCAGGATGTCGGGGGCCGGTTTCGGATTGGGAACCTCGTCGCCGACCAGCACCCGGTCAAAGTAGGGGCGGATGGCCAGGGTGTCCAGCAGGATGTCGGCGCTTTCGCGCGACCGGTTGGTGGCCACGGCCAGTTTCTTCCCGTGCGCCTTGAGCCGCTCCAGGAGTTCGAGCGCGCCGGGAAGCAGTCGGGAGTCGCTGGACAGCCGGGGCAGATGGTCTTCCCGGTAGATCCGCTGGGCCTCCCGGAAATGGCTCTCGGGCACGAAGG
>JAKJFK010000303.1 GCA_022704925.1 candidate division TA06 bacterium
TTGCGGCGCATCACCGGCTTCGCCGTGCCCAGCGTTTTGAGCATGCTCCTGATGCCGATCTCCGCCACCGTCATCACCAAGCTGCTGAGCGGATTCGGCTACGAGGCGGTGGCCGCCAGCGGCGCGACCGGCCGCATCGAGATGTTCGCCTTCATGATCCCCATGGCGCTGGGCATCTCCCTGACGCCGTTCATCAGCCAGAACTTCGGCGCCAAGCGGCTGGACCGCATCCAGGAAGCCAAGAAGTGGTCCACCGGATTCGCGCTCGCCTACGGCGGATTAATGACGGCCGCCTTCTTCATCTTCGCCCCACACTTGGCGGCCATCTTCACCAAGGATCCCAAAGTGGCCGAAACCATCATCGCCTACATCCGCATCACCTGCTTCGGCTACGGCATGATGGAGGTCCACCGTTACTGCGGCTTCTTCCTCACCGGGCTGCACCGGCCAGTCGCCGCCACCCTGCTCAACGGCGTGCGGGTCCTGGTCTTCCTGATCCCGCTCTCCTACCTGGGCGCCCACCTGATCGGCCTGCGGGGCGTCTTCTGGGGCCGCCTGGTGACCGACCTCTCGGTCGGCGCCATCGGCTTCGCCTGGGCCTCCCACGCCCTCCGAAAGGCCAACAGCAGCAACATAAAGGAAGACGGCTGGACCCCGATGTCCTTCGGGGAGTAAACACCGGCCTCCCGCAGGTGTAATCGGCCTTTTCCCTTTTCACCCGGGGTGGGGTATACTAATTTTTCAGAGAGCCGGGCGCAAGACCGGCGAAGAAAAATAAAGACGATGGACAAAACTACCCGACACCCTACCGAATCCATCCTGGAGAGCATCTCCGACGGCGTCTTCACCGTGGACAGCGAGTGGCGTATCACCTCCTTCAACCGGGCGGCCGAAAAGATCACCGGCGTCCCGCGCCGCGAAGCCGTCGGACGACGCTGTTCTGAGGTCTTCCGCTGCAGCATGTGCGAAGCCAGCTGCGCGCTCCAGAAGACCCTGAAAACCGGCAAGCCGATCATCGGAAAATCCGGATACATCATAAATGCCGAAGGCAACCGCATCCCGATCAGCGTTTCGACCGCGGTTCTCAAGGACAACCGGGGCCGAACGATCGGCGGCGCTGAAACCTTCCGCGACCTGAGCGAGGTCGAGGCCCTGCGCCGCGAACTGGAGGGAAAGGCCCAGGTCGGCAACCTGACCAGCCGCAGCCCTCTCATGCAGAGGATATTCGAGGTACTGCCGGCTATCGCCGCCAGTCCCAGCACGGTCCTGATCCTGGGCGAGACCGGTACCGGCAAGGAACTGGTGGCGCGAACCGTCCACGACCTGAGCCCGCGCCGCGACTCCCCCTTCTTGGCGGTCAACTGTGGAGCCCTTCCCGACACGCTCCTGGAATCGGAACTCTTCGGCTACAAGGCCGGCGCCTTCACCGACGCCCGGAAGGACAAACCCGGCCGCTTTGCCCTGGCCGGGGGAGGGACCCTCTTCCTGGACGAAATCGGCG
>JAKJFK010000080.1 GCA_022704925.1 candidate division TA06 bacterium
CCGTTCCCCTTAAGCGGCGGCCTTCGGTGAGCGGCGTCGCGGAGTCTGGGTGCAAAACAAGCGGAACGAGGGAATGAGTATCCGGGGCGCGGCCCGCCTTACCAGGGCCGCGAACACGGAGAGCCCTCGTTCCCGAGTCGCGTAGCTTTTGCCCCGGACGCAGAGTGGCCGCGAACCGAAGGCCGCCGCGTCACCATACCATGTGTCGGTTCGGATCGAAATCGAGCGCCGGTTTCCGATACAGGTTGCTCTCCTTGACCATCGGCCGGTTGGCGATATCCGGGACCGACGGTTCATAGCCGGTCAGCCACTCCTCGACCATCCCGTAGCCGCCGATGGCCCCGATATCCGGAACAACCCGGCTGCGCACCCCCAGGTTGGTCAGAAGCGTGTTGTAGATCCGCAGCACCTTGCCCCGCTGCCAGGCGTTCTCGAACTGGCCGGGCTCCACCTGGAGGTAGACAATCCGACCCCGCCCGACCGGGATAACCCCGGCCACGCCATTGGAAACCGGCTGGCCATCCACAGCCGTCACCTGCAGCAGTTCCAGCGGTCGCCGGAAGGAGAAGTCGCTGGGGCCCACGCCGGCAAAGAGCGGATCGGCCGGGACCTCCGGCTTCCAGAACTTCTTCTTCTCCAGCGTGACCTTCACCGGCAGCGATTGCACCGCCGCCGCATCCCGGAAGGTCGTCACCAGCGTCCCGCCCCCCTGGAGAAACGGGCCGAGCGCGGCCGCCTGGCCGGGGGCCTCCGACAGGTCAAGGTAGGCCACCCGGCCGTTCCAGCCAGGCTGGTAATCAACGGCCAGTTCATCCAGCCGAATCTTCGCCCGCTCCCCGCCCGGGTGGGCCAGCGCCGCCCAGGCCCGGCCCGAGGGCTGCCGGTAATCCCGGATGATCCGCTCCAGCAGGTGCGTCGCCACCGGGTCGACGCCAAACCGGTCAACCAGTTCCAGCTGGCAGAAGAGAATCCGCCCCTTGCCCTGGTAGAATTCCACCAGCGGCGTGTAGAGCAGGTCAAATCCCTCGTCCATCAGAACCCGGAAGTTACCCAGCTGCGGCTTCTCGAAGGTGAAGGTGGCCACGATCCCCTTGTTGGACCAGTGCCAGAAGCGGCGCTGGCCAAAGGAGTTGTTCTGGCCGTACTTGTAGGAGTTGTCGGGCTCGGTGCTCTCGTGCAGGGGCGGGTAGGCCGGCAGCGACCGGCTGGCTCCCCGCCAGTCGTAGAAGTCCTCGTTGACCAGGTCGGCCAGCAGCGCCGAGGCGCCGTTCCGGATGAAGGCCCGGCGGTCCTTGAAGCTCTCCACGCTCAGGCCGGCCACCTGCCGGTTGGACTGCTCCAGGATCACCACGTTCAACCCCTCCGCCACCGCCTGGCCGATCGGCAGGCTCTCCTTGAAGAGCCTGGCCGCCTCCGGGTAACTGTTGCGGCCGATGACCAGCAGCGGGTAACCGGCCAGGGAACTCCGGCCGCCCGCTTCCGCCGTCTTCTCGCTGAAAAGCTGGTAGGGCACGCCCAGCTTCTCCAGGGCCGCCGCCGTCTCGCCCCGGCTGTCGATCAGGGCCACCCGGCCGCCGGCCGCGGCGGCCGCCGCCGGCCGCGGGAAGACCGTCAGGGCGAACCGATCGCTGACATCCAGTTTCCCGTCATCGCTCTTGAAGGCGGCCGAGATTTCGACACCGGTCTTGCCGGCCAGACCGGCGGTCTCGAAACGGAGCGGCTGAAAGTGCGTGCCACCGGCCGGAACCGTGACGTCGGCCGAGCCGGAGGCCAGCGTCCGGCCGCCGCCGGCCGCCTGCCAGCTGATCCGGCCGGAGACGGGGTGAAAATTGTCGTTGACGATGATGGCGCTCTTCTCGACCGTTTCGCCGGCGAAGTAATTGTGGTCCTTGCTCACGAAATCAGCCGCCGGGCCGCCCAGGTAGAAGAGGAAAGGCAGATTGACCCGCTGCAGCGTTTCGCCGAACCGGCCCAGTTTGGATCCGTAATAGATCTCGCCGAGCTTGAAGGTGCCGTGGAAGAGGTAGCCGCTGATGCCGTAGGTGCGCCAGGAGCGCAGCACCCGGGTGTAGGCCAGGTCGTAAACGTCGTTCCGGATTTCGGCGTCGGAGTTGATCCAGGCCGAGATCTTCGCGGCCGGGTCGAGATGCGCGTCGATCATCGGCTCGGTCACCTTCGAGTAGCCGGTGTCCCCGAAGTAGCGGGCGTGCTGCTCCAGCAGGATGATCTCCTTGCTCCCCTTCTGCCAGAGAATGGCCTCGTGATGGATGGGAACCACCTGCATCTCGGTCGGCACCAGCGGATCCGGCCGGTTCTTGGCCCAGACCGTGAGCCACTCCTCGCTCTCCTGGATCGGCGTTCCGAAGCCCAGGGTGGTCATGATACCCCGGAAATCGCCGCCGGCCCCGAGCCGATAGTAGAAGGTCAGGCGGCCGGTCGGATCAATCCCGTCCAGGGCCCGGTTCTGCTGGTAGGCCCAGTTATCGCGCTGGATCTCCTCGGGCACGATGCCGCCGACCTGGGTCGGGTGGCCATGTTTGCCGTTGACGTAGCCGTTGCCCCACCATTGCCAGGCGATGATCGAGGGGTGGTTGCCGACCTGCTTCAGCAGGGTCTCCCACTCCTCCCGGGAGGTTTCCAGGTCATCCGGGTTGACGCCGGGGGCCATGTAGAAGACCATCCAGCCGGTCTCGTCGGCCGTCTGGAGGCTGTTGATGGCCGGGTAAACGGGCGAGAGGGTCCGGTCGGCATTCTGGCCGACCGCCTGCAGGCGTTCGATTTCATCCCTGGTGAATCCATAACCGGCGAGATAATTATGCGACTTGCCCCGGATGGATAATTTCACCCCGTTGAGGTAGATATTTCCGTCGGCCACCCAGAGCTCCCGGTAGCCGAACGATTCCGGGAAGGAGAGATCAACCGGCTGCCCGCCCTTGCCGATCTCCAGCACCAGCCGGTAGAGGTTCGGCGTCTCCGGGGACCAGGTCTTCAGGACGGCGGCCGGCAGGGTTACCGTCCGGACGCCCTGGAAATCCTTGGGCACCTTGAGAGAGACGCTGCCCAGCTCCACGGCCTGCTTCGGGTCGCGGTAATCCACCGCCCGGCCCGCAACGACCAGGTCCAGGGCGCTCCCGCCGGTATTCTCCACCGGCAGCTGCAGGTTGAGCGCCTGCTTCCGGAAGGAGGGGCAGATAAGCGGATCGCCCAGGTAGAAGTCCTTCGTCTCCCGGGCCTCGATGCAGGGCGTCATTTCAAAGCCGGTCGGCGTCATCCCCGGCGCGAACGGCAGCCCGTTGAGCAGGGTGATCCGGTTCGGACGGTCCCAGAGCAGCTGCCGGGTGATCAGGAAGCGTTTTTCGCCGGAACGGGCCACCGAACCCAGGTGCTTCCCGTTCAGGTAGACCTCGGCCGGACCGCCCAGGCGGGGGAAAGTAAGGTAAAATTGGTAGTTCTTCAGCCGCGGCGGCAGGTTGATGTCCCGCTCCAGCCAGGCGGCCGGCAGCTTATTAAAGGTTTTGCCCTGCCAGCTGGCCACCGGTTTGCCGGTCTGGTCCAGGACCGCGTTGGCCGCCCGCCAGCTGCCCGGCGCCTTCACATAAAGCCACTCCGGACCGAAGAGGCCCGGGTTGACCAGCTCCTTATCCCGCACCTCCGGCACCGCCGGCTGGAAACGCCAGAGACCGTCCAGGTCGTATCGGAACCGCTTGCCGTTCTCGGCCGCCGGCTGCAGCACCAGCCACCCGGCCGCCGCCGGCAACTCCGGACGGACCGACGGCAGCTGGCCGATCTCAAGCGGCAGCACCGGATAGTCGCGCCGCCCCGGCTCCGCCAGGGAGAAGACCGCCTTGCCCTGCCGGTACACTCCGTAGGCATCCTTAACCTCGGCCGCGCTCAGCGGCCGGTCCAGAATCACCACCTCGTCGAGGGCCCCCGGCAGGCGGAAACCGAAGATCAGCTCCTTCGGCCGGTAGGGTTTCAGGTAATCGCCCTCGGCCAGGAGGGTCCCGTCCAGGTACTGCCAGCGCTTCCTGGCCGCGCCGTCCCAGCAGTAAACCAGCTGGTGCCACTGGCCGTCGGCAACCGCCTCGGTGCGCGGGTCGTTCAAACCCACCAGAACCAGGTCGTGCGCGGCGGCCTCCACCCGCTCCCCGGCCCCGACGCACCAGATCAGCGGGTAGTAAGAGTTGACGAAGAAGGGACGGGTGATCCGCACCCAGAGGGAGATCGTGCCGGACTGGGAATCGTAGTTTTTCTCAACCGGGTAGGCGACTCCCGGATAACCGTTCTTCCAGGTGAAGCGGGCCCCCTGGCCGACCACGCCCTTCTCGTACTCGAAGATCGTCAGCGGCGCGCCCTTGCTGGTGAAGAAGTTGGTATAGACCCGGTCGCGGCCGAAACCGTCGGCCCGCTTCTCAAAACCCGCCTGGAAGAGGACCTGCGGCGGCGCCGACCAGGCGGTGTTGCAACTGAAGAGACCAAGGAGGGAAAGAAGCATCAGCAGGGATGGGCGCAGAAACCGTCTGGTCGCATTCATCGGGCCTCCTTGAGCGGAAAGGATCGGATTGGACACCGGGTGCTGGCCTTCGGAAAATTTATTTTAACATTGCCGCCAGTAACTGTCTACTCCCGGACAAGATATAGACAAGCGTAAACATCTTCAACCTCCGGCCGCCTTTTTGATGACCGTATCGGCCATCAGATATAATGTAGGTTAAGTTTCCGGCCGGTTTCATTGAAAAAAACGGAGGGACCCATGCGCAACGCTTCACAGGCCATCTGGCTCTGGAGCCATGTTGAGAATCTGGATTGGAGCAAGTGGGGCCTGGACCGCACGAGCCGGATAACCCCGGCCGCCGCGGCCGAATTCCTGGGCATCGAGAATCTTCTGCTGGTCACCTATGCAGACCAGCCGGCGCCGCCCTTCCGGGAGTACGCGGCCGGACTGGCCGGATTGAAACAGGTCGTCTGGTCGGCCCTGGGCGCCGCCAACTGCCGGCGCGGGTCTGATCTTTCAGCGGTGCTGGAACTGGTGCCGGAAATGAAGAACCTGACCGGCGTAATCCTGGACGATTTCTTCAATCGCCGTGACCGGGACGGCAATCCCGGCACCTACACCCGCGCCGAACTCATGGAGATGCGGCGCCGGCTGGCGGCAACCGGCCGGCCGCTGGAACTCTGGGGCGTGCTCTACAATCACCAGCTGGAGCTGCCGGTGGCCGAGAAGATTTCCGCCTGGGACGCGGTAACCTTCTGGCACTGGACCGCCGAGGAGCTGGAGCGACTGGAAACCACCCTGCCCCGCTTCGAAAAACTGGCCGCCGGTCGACGCAAACTGCTCGGCCTCTACATGTACGATTTCGGCAACCGCCGGCCGCTGCCGTTATCCCTGATGGAAAGACAGTGCCGGATCGGGCGGGACCTCCTGGCCGCCGGCCGCATCGATGGGCTCATCTTCCTGTCCTCCATCCTCGGCGATCAAAATCTGGAAGCGGTTGAATTCACCCGTGGGTTCGTGAAGGAAAATTTCCGGCCCTGAAGAAAAACCGGCGTTTCCGCCCCGGAAAACCCTTGATCACCGGAACTTATTGGCCCAAATACAAGGAGCACGCATGGATCAGAACCGGGCTCGTACGGACCTGAACGGCAAGTGGTGGATTTTCTTTGACCGGGAGGACCTGGGCATCACCACCACCCAGGCGCCCTGGTTTCTGGCCGACACCCGGCGGCGGCCGGCCCGGGAGCTGACCCAGGAGCCGCCGGTCGGCCACACCGAGGACCTGGTCTCCCCCGACAAGACCGAGTTCAACCGGCGCTTCTGGGCCCGGGTCCAGGCCGAGAAGCGGGCCATCCGGATCCCCTCGGTCTGGCAGGAGCTGGAGCCCGGCTACGCCGGGGCGGCCTGGTACTGGCGCACCTTTGACTGCCGGGGCGGCCGGAAGGGTCAACGGGCCTTCCTGCGTTTCGGGGCGGTGGCCTACTTCTGCGAGGTCTGGCTCAACGGCCGGCTGGCCGGCCGCCACGAGGGCGGCTACCTGCCCTTCGAGCTGGAGGTGACCGGCCGACTGCAACCGGGCGAAAACCGGCTGGCGCTCCGGGTGATCGACCCGGACGAGAGCAGGCGCGTGGCCGGCTTCGCCCTGGGCGGCTGGAAGGAACGGGAAATCCCCGAATCAAAAGAGGCCATGTGGGGCCTGCCCTTCAGCGGGATCTGGCAGGGCGTGTCGCTGGAGCGGCGGCCGGCGGTGCACCTGGCCGGCCTCTTCCTCCGGCCCGAGCCGGCCCGGCGGCGGGTGACGGCCGAGGTCTCCTTCCGCAACCCGGGCGAGGCGGTGCCGGGCCGGCTGCGGCTGAAAATCAGCTCCTGGCCGGACGGCAAGCCGGCGGCGCCGGCCCGGACCTGGGACATAACAGTAAGCCAGCGTGACAGCAGGCTGGTATTTGAGCTGCCCTTCCCGAAGTTTGAATACTGGTCCCCGGAGCAGCCGCGCCTCTACCGGCTGGAGGCCGAACTGACTCCGGCCGGCGCGGAACCCGACCGCCTCGAAGAGCGCTTCGGCATGCGCGAGTTCACCGTCCGCGGCGACCGCTTCCTCCTCAACGGCCGGCCCATCTTCATCCGGGGCGCCTCCTACAACGGCAGTTATCCGATTCACGCCGCCTTTCCGCCGGACCCGAATCATTGCCGGCGGCAGGTGGAGCTGGCGAAGGGCTGCGGGCTGAACATGCTGCGGGTGACCGTGCGGCCGGCCCACCCGGACCTGCTGGACGCCGCCGACGAGCTGGGCATGCTGCTCTACGAGGAGCCGGCCATCGCCTGGATGGGCGACACCCCCTACCTGGAGGAGCGCTGCCGCAACGAGGTGGCCGAAATGGTCCGGCGCGACCGCAACCGGCCGGCGGTGGTGCTCTGGGGGATGATCAACGAGGGCGGCGGGGTGGCGGCCCGGCTCAAGGGCGAGTTGAGCCGGCTGGCCCGGGAACTGGACCCGACCCGGCCGGTCATCGACGACTCCGGCGGCGTCCAGTTCGGCCAGCCCTACCTCTACCTGCCCGGCCGGGACCGGCCGGTTCCGGTCAACGATATCCACCGTTACCCCGGACTGCCGGCCGACCGGGAATTCTGGGAGTTCCTTACCACCGCCGGCCAGCCGGGCCGGGTCTTCCAGGTCAATAAACGCTGGAACTTTTCGCTGACCGGGGCCCGGAACCGGCTGACCTTTGTCACCGAGATCGGCTGCGGTGATTACGGCCGACTGCCCGAGATATTAAAGGAATACCGGCGCCGGCATGCCTGGAAGGGGTTGAACGACTACCGAATCTTCAGCCGGGAGTGGGAGGCCTTCCTGACCGCCTACCGGCAGGCCGGCCTGGAAGGGATCTTCCGATCGGTGGACGAGTTCCGGCGCCTGACCGGCCAGGCCGCCGCCGAGGGAACCCGGCGCCTGCTGGAGGGTTTGCTGATCAACCCTTACTGCGGCGGGTACATTCTCTACCACTATGACGAGAGCTGCTGGCCGATGTTCGGC
>JAKJFK010000081.1 GCA_022704925.1 candidate division TA06 bacterium
GTGAAGAGGAGGCTGGCCGCCGGCGGCCGGCCGGATAGATCGGCCTGGCGGATCATCCATTCCAGGGTGTGCGGATTTAATTGCTGACCCAGGATCTTTTCCGCCTCGGCGCGCGGGTTGAACGGATAGAGTTCCAGGCGGAGTTTGGTTACCCGGAAGGCATTGTACCTGATCTGGACGCTCTCCCCGGGCTGGAAGATATAGTTGCGCCTATTCAGGCTGAAGCTCTTGGGCCGGAGCTGGAGGCGTATTTCGCCCGGCAGCCGGGTGGTCTGGCCCGGCCGGACCTCCAGGTTGGCGGCGCTTCCCTCCCGGTACCCCTGGGTGTAAACGGATATCTTGTAAGTGCCGGCCGCCAGGCCGTCCAGGAGCAGGTTGCCGTCGGAATCGGTCTGGGCCGAAAGGTAGGTCGGTCCCTCGGTGTTGACCCAGGCCCGGGCGATCGGCCGCCCGGTTTCGGCGGCGATGACCCGGCCGGAGAGACGGCCGCCCGGCTCCAGGTTGAAATTGACGCCGCCGGTCTCCTCCCCCTCCTTGACCGGGACGCTTTCCCGGTACTGGCGTACGAAGCCTGGAGCCTGGGCGTTCAGGTAGGCGGGACCCGGAGACAGGTTCTTCAGGAGGTAGAAACCGCGGCCATCGCAGGGAGTGTTGTTTACCCGGCCGCCGGCCAGCGGCCGGCCGGATTTATCGTAAACGAAGCCGCTGATTGAGCCGGGCCGCCGGAGCGTCAGCCGCTGAATGACCTCTCCGTACTTGGCCTGGTTGATCTCCAGGGAACGGAGGTTTTCGGCCAGGTAGCCGGCGGCCTCGGCCCGGATGCGGTAGTAGCCGGGGCCGGAGACGGCGGCCTCGGCCCGGCCGGTCCGGTCGGTGGTCGCGGCGGCGGTTTCCTTCGCGTGCAGGCGGGTTACGGTTAACCGGGCGCCGGCCACCGGCTGGCCGTCGGAACGGTCAACCTGGAAGGAAATGGTATCGGCCCGCAGGTTTTCGGCCAGCCAGAGCGAACCGGCCAGCAGCAGAAACAGCGCCACTTTTCGACTCGTCTTCATTTCGTCTCCCGATACTGAATGGCCTGGAACCGGTATAACTGCGGCCGGGCTTCCGGCGGCAGGCCGGCATTGCGCAGGCATTTTCTGAAGGCGTACTCGACCGTCCGGGCCTCGCCGGGCAGAACGACCCCGGAGCGGCCGGACTGGCGGACCACCAGCCCGTCCCGGTCGGGCCGGTAGCGGTCGAGCGAGTCGATGGCTTCCAGGTCCTGGGGAAAGGTCAGGATGATGGTTATCCCGGCCGCCTCCTCCGGACCGACGGGCCGGTAGCGCGGGTCCTGCCAGGCGGCCACCCGGGTGAAGTGGGCGATCTCCTGCCGCAGGTCGGGAAAGAGGGATTCGAAGGAGCCGGCGCAGCCGCGGACCCGGCCGTTCCGGAGCAGGGTTACGAAGACGGCCCCCGGCCGGTTCAATTCGGCGGGCGGCTTCCCGGGGAGAGGGTTGGAAGTCGGGGTGGACCAGCCGTGATTGAGGGCCTGCCGGGCCTCAGCCAGGGCCATTTTCCCGGGAATCGGATCCGGGAAAGCCGGCCCGGCGGCGACTATCAGCAGGAATAGCGACAGCCAGCCGATCCGCATGGCCTTTTGAGGGATCATTTCACCTCGATACGCTTGTAAACCCTGGTGCCGCCGTAGATTTCCTCAAGGTAGCGGACCATCAGGTAGGGGTCCTTGCCGTGGATTCTTTCGAAGAGGTGTCCCTTGCCCTTTGATAATTTCCGGTCCTTGGGCAGGCCGTTGGGCAGCAGGTTTTCGGTTTTGATCAGGTCCAGCGAGGCGGTTTCGATGGCCGTGATATCCTCGGCGGCCAGGATGCCGATATCCGGCACCAGGCTGGGCGTGGACATGCCCCAGCAATCGCAGAAGATGGTGATATTCATCAGGAAGTTTATGAAGAGCAGGTTCTCCGGCGCGAACTTCTTCAGGAAGGCCGAAGTGACCAGGGCCAGGCCCCGGGAAAAGTCTTCGAAACGGCGGTTTTCCATGCGGATGGCCTTCTTCGGACAGGCCAGCACGCAGTGCTGGCAGTAGGTGCAGTTGTGAAAGAAGAAACCGATTTTCTTCTTCTCCCGGTTGATGGTGATGGCCCCGTTGGGACAGGCCCGGTGGCACTTCAGGCAGAAGATACACTTATCGGCATCGTAGACGAGGCCGCCCTCCAGCCCGTGGATTTTGCGCCGTGTCTCCGAGGGGACGATTCCCATGGCGATATTCTTGATTGCGCCGCCGAAACCGCAGTCGCCGTGACCCTTAAGGTGGGCCAGGTCAATGAAGAAATCGCTGTCCAGCGCCTCGCCGGAGAGGAGCGCCTCGTCCAGGCCCCGGAATCCGATCGGTTCTCGGTAGTAATACCGGCCGGACTGGCCGAAACAGGGGATCACCGGGCAGCCCAGCACCTCGTGGGTGTAGCCGCGCATGAAGGCGGTCTTGGCCGAGTTGTCCATGACCTTCAGATCCTTGGCGCCGGCCGTCTTGAGGGCCTCGACCAGCAGGCGGACAAAGAGGGGGTGGATGGTGGTGTAACCCAGGTGGCCGCCCAGGTGCATCTTGATGGTGACGCTCTTTTCCTTGACCCGTTTTTCCAGGGCGAGCTTTTCCAGCATCCGCTTGAACTTGGCCGGCAGGGTCCGGTCCGGTTCGGCGCTTTCATAGGCGATATCGGCAAAGTAAATCCGGGCCGGCGCGGATTGGGGGCCCCTGGAAGAGGCTGGTTTCTTGCTTCTGGTCATGTTCGGTCTCCGGAAAGATCTTGAGGGTGATTTAATGAAGGCCAGGCAAAATATCTTACAGAAAAAACGGCCGCGATGTCAAATTTTACAAGGGATTCGGGGGACTGGTCACCGGGTGTGTTTAAGGAGGTAACCGATGGCCGCCGGCAATTCCTCCAACAGGTCGGAGGCCGCCAGGGAGGCCTCCCCGGTGCCGCGTGCCGCCAGGTCGGCCGCCAGGCCGTGCAGGCAGACGCCGAGCCGGGCGGCGGTGAAGGCCTCCAGACCCTGAACGACCAGCCCGGCGATGATTCCGGCCAGCACATCCCCGGTCCCGGCGGTGGCCAGCCCGGGATTGCCTCCCAAGTTGAGGCAATGGCGGCCATCGGGAGCCGCGATCACGGTCTGGTGCCCTTTCAGGACCGTTGTCACCCGGAACTTTCGGCTGAATCGCTGGGCCGTTTCCAGGCGCCGGGCCTGGATATCGGCGACCGGGAGGCCGGTCAGACGGGCGAATTCGCCCGGGTGCGGGGTGATGATAACCGGGCCCGGAATGGTCTTGAGAAACTCGGGGGTTCCGGCCAGGGCGTTAAGGGCGTCGGCATCCAGGATCAGCGGTTGCTGGCAGAGGGGCAGGAAACGGTGGAGGAGTTTTGCAACGGCCTTTTCGGATCCGAGTCCGGGACCGGCCAGGACCGCTTCAACCCGCGGCAGGAAGCCCTTGAGTTCTTCCAGGGCGGCCGCGGTGGCAATCGTATCTTCCCTTTCCGGGAGCGGCAGGAACATCGTTTCGGTAAGTCCGGACTGCAGTCCCGGCACCAGGCTTTTCCCGGTGGCCAGGGTAACCAGGCCGGCGCCGGTCCGGAGGGCGGCCGCCGCCGCCAGGGCGGGGGCTCCCCGGAATCGGGGCGAGCCGGCCAGGATCAGCAGGTGGCCAAAGTCCCCCTTGTGGGAATCCCGGGGGCGGGTCCGCAGAATCTGCGTTCCTTCCATCAGCACGGGCCTCGTTACTTTTCGATCAGGCAGAAGGCGACCGCGAAACCGTCGGAGTGGGAAAGCGAAAGGAGGACCTTTCCGCCTGCCTCAGCCAGGGCGGCCCCGGCCGGGCCGGAGATCCGGTAGTACGGCTGGCCGCCCGGAGTGTTCAGGACTTCAATATCCCGCCAGCCGATGCCGCGGCGTTCCTCACGGCCCAGGGCCTTCAGGAAGGCCTCCTTGGCGGCGAATTTTCCGGCATAGTGCGTTGCCGGAGAAGGCCGTTGTTCGCAGAGCGCCTGCTCCGGCGGGGTGAAGACGCGGTTGCGGAAACGGGCCTGCCGGGAGAGTGCCCGGGCGACTTTCTCGACCGAGATTATGTCGATCCCGATTCCGCGGATCATCAGGCCGTCTGGATTTCCACCACGCGCTGGCCGCGCCGGCTGGCGAAGGTAACCTTGCCGGCCGCCAGGGCGAAGAGAGTGTAATCCTTGCCCATCGAAACGTTGGCGCCGGGTTTGAACTGGGTCCCGCGCTGCCGCAGGATGATTTCACCGGCCGATACCTGCTGGCCGCCGTAACGCTTGACGCCCAGCCGCTTGCCGGAGCTGTCCCGCCCGTTTTTGCAGGAACCCTGTCCTTTTTTGTGAGCCATGAAGCCTCCTTTTGGTTGAAAAGTATTTTGTCCGCTTCTGAGCGTCGAACCGACCGGCCGCTTCCGGTTCGATCGGGTGGGCGAGACAGGACTTGAACCTGTGACCTTTCGGATGTAAGCCGAATGCTCCGCCAGCTGAGCTACTCGCCCCAAATGATATATTTTACTCCAACCCCGGCCTCAAGAACAAGAAGAACCCGGGGTTTTTCAGGCGAGCAGGCGTCGAAGCCGGCCGGTTATCAGCCGTTCGATTTCGTCGCGGCGGCCGGCGGTCCTGGCCTCGAACCTCAGGACCAGCGCCGGTTGGGTATTGGAGGCCCGGACCAGCCCCCAGCCATCCGGGAAGACGACCCGTACGCCATCGATGGTTGAAACCTGGAACTCGGCGGCCAGTTCCCGCTCCAGGTCCCGGACCAGGTCGAACTTGCGTTCCTCGGGGACCTCCAGGCGGATTTCCGGCGTGGCCAGGTAGGTGTTGAGCGGCTCCGCCAGCCGGGAAAGAGGCGTCTGGCTTTCGCTCAGGTAGGCGAGGAAACGGGCCGAGGCGTAGATGGCGTCATCGAAGCCGAACCAGCGGTCGGCAAAGTAAAGGTGGCCCGAGAGTTCCCCGGCGGCCGGCGATCCCACCTCGTGCATCTTCTGCTCGATCAGCGAGTGGCCGGTCTTCCACATCAACGGCCGGCCGCCCAGGCGCCGGATCTCTTCCTCCAAGGCCAGGGTGCACTTCACGTCATACACGATCGGGGCGCCCGGCCGGGCGCGCAGCGCCGTTTCGATCAGGAGGCCCAGGATTTTGTCTCCCCACATCATTTCGCCCCGCTCGTCGCAGACCCCGATGCGGTCGCCGTCACCGTCGATTCCGATGCCGGCCTCGGCTCCGGTCTCCCTGACCCGGGCGGCCAGGTCCTTGAGGTTGGCGGGCACGAGCGGGTCCGGCAGGTGGTGGGGAAAGGTCGGATCGCTGTCGCAATAGAGCGGGATGACCTCGGCCCCCAGGCTTTGCAGGGCCGGCAGCGCCACCGGTCCGGCCGTGCCGTTGCCGCAGTCCAGGACCACCCGGACCGGCCGTTTCAGGGCGGTCCGTTCCCGGAGCGCGGCCAGGTAGTTTTCCAGCACGGTCTCCTGGCGGAAGGAACCCCGGCCGGACGGGAAACGGTCCATTGCCAGGATCCGGCCGATCTCCTGGATCTGCGGTCCGTAAAGACTGTGCTGGTTGACGACCAGTTTGAAGCCGTTGTAAGCCGGCGGGTTGTGGCTGGCGGTCACCATGATCCCGGCCGCCGTCTTCTGCGCCTGGTTGGCGAAGTAGAAGACCGGCGTCGGCACCTGGCCGAGGCCGATTACCTCGGTCCCGGCCGCCATCAATCCCTCGACAAGCTCGGCGGTCAGGCCGGGCGAGGTCAGCCGGTTATCGTGGCCGACCACGACCCGCTTCGGAACGGCCCCGGCTTCGAGATAACCGGCAAAGGCCCGTCCCAGGCCGCGGGCGAAACCCGGCTTGAGATCGGTTGCCGCCAGGCCGCGCAGGTCGTATTCCCGGAAAATGGTCGGATTGAATTCCATGTTGTCTCTTTCGGGCGGTTTGCTTAATAGGCCTTCCGGTAGATTTCGGCCAGTTCGGCCACGTTCATCGGCCGGGGCGTGTTGGCGATCGGTACGGCGACCTGGCTGGCTTCGGCGGCCATCGCTTCGAGTTCCTCGGCTCTGACGCCCAGGTCGCGCAGCCGGTGTTTGAATCCGAGCCGGGCTTCAAATTCAAAGATGAAATCGGCGGTCCGGACGGCCCGCTCGGAGACGGAGGCGCCGGGTGCCACGCCCAGCCGGTCGGCCACCTTCGCCAGTTTTTCGGCGGCTTCGGGCAGGCAGGCGCGCACCACGTAAGGAAGCATGATCCCGTTGGCCAGGCCGTGGCCGATGCCGTGCCGGGCCCCCAGCGGGTAGGAGAGCGAGTGGTTGGCGATCACCCCGGCGCTGGCCAGGGTGATGCCGGCCAAAAGACTGCCCAGAAGGTTGTCGGTCCGGGCCGGGAGGTCGCCGGGCGCGGCCAGCGCCGCCGGCAGACCGCGGACCAGCAGTTCCAGGGCCTGGAGCGAAAGGGGTTCGCTGAAAGGGGTGCTGCGGACCGAGAGGTATGATTCCAGGGCGTGACAGAAGGCGTCCAGCCCGCTGGCGACGGTAACCGGGGCCGGCAGGTCCAGGGTCAGTTCCGGGTCCAGCAGGGCGGTTTCGGGTATCAGGTCCGGGCTGTTGATGCCGCCCTTGCGGCCGCCGCCGATCAGCACCGCGGTGGGCGATATTTCGCTGCCGGTGCCGGCGGTGGTCGGAACCATGATCTTGGGTCGGCAGGGTTTCTTGAGCCGGTCCTGGCCGCGATACTCCTCGCTGCTGCCCGGGTTTTCGATGAGGGCCGCCAGCGCCTTGGCGAAGTCCATGGCGCTGCCGCCGCCGATGCCGATTACCAGTTCCGGGTTGACCGCCCGCGCGGTCTCCGCGGCCCGGTCCACCGCCTCCACGGTCGGTTCCCCGGCCGGGATCTCCAGGTTTACCGCCCGGCCGGCCAGGGCGGTTTTTTCGATCCGGGGCCAGAGAACGGGCCGGACGGCCGGATCCAGGACGCAAAGAACCTTGCCCGAAGCCGCGAGGAGATTGGCCTCCTCGGCCAGGGTTTCGAAACGGCCGGCGCCGAAGCTGATCTTCTTGGGCAGACGCAGGGTGAAATCGATCTTCATCCGAAGAACTCCTTGACCTGTTCGATCACGTAATCCTGTTCCGCCTCGGTCAGAAGCGGATCGATCGGCAGGGAGAGCACCTCCCGGCTGGTGGCCTCGGATTGCTCAAGTGATCCGGCGATCCGGGCCGTTTTCCGGAAGAGTTCCTGCTGGTGGAGGGCGAAGGGATAATAGATCGCGGTACCGACCTTGCGCTCGGCCAGGAACTTCTGGAGCCGGTCGCGCTGGCCGGTGCGGACGGTGTACTGGTTGTAAGTGTGGTAGCTGCCCTCGGGTTCGGCCGGCAGCCGCAGGTCGCCAACTCCCGCCAGCCGGCGGTTGTATCCGGCGGCCAGCCGGCGCCGGTTGCGGTTCCACTCGTCGAGGTAG
>JAKJFK010000082.1 GCA_022704925.1 candidate division TA06 bacterium
CCCGCTGCCTGGGTATCCGCCTCTACTTCTGCGAACAGAATCTGCTGCCGGGCAAGGTGACCCGATTCTTCAGCCGCTGGAGCGAGGCCGTCTTCACCGCCTTCCCCGAAAGCAGCGGCTACCTGCAATCAAAGCGGGTGCTCAACTTCGGCAACCCCCTGCGCCCGAGCCTGAAACCGGTTGACCGAAAGGCGGCCCGGCGGGAGCTGGGACTGGACGAAGGGCGCTTCACGCTCCTGGTCCTGGGCGGCAGCCAGGGGGCGCACCGGATCAACCTCAAAGTGCTGGAGGCGCTCCCCGGGCTGAACCGGGAGCAGGTCCAATTCATCCACCTGACCGGTCCGGCCGATCACCCGGCGGTGGAGGCGGCCTATCGGACCGGCGGCTGGTCGGCCTTCACCGCTCCATTCCAATCGGCCATGGAAGTCCCTTACAGCGCCGCCGACCTGGTCCTCTGCCGGGCCGGGGCCACCACCATTGCCGAGTTGATCCGCTTTGGAAAACCGGCCCTTCTGATTCCGCTGCCCTCGGCCGCCGAAGATCACCAGCGCCTCAACGCCCGCTGGTTGGCCGAACGGAAGGCGGCCCGGGTGATTGAAGAGGGGGATTTAACCGGAAAAAACCTGGCGGAGGAGGTATCCGGACTGGCCGGCGCCCCGGACCGACTGGCGGCCATGGCCGCGGCGGCCGGAGGGCTGGCCCGGCCTGACCCGGCTCGGAGCATCGGTGCCTATTTACTGGGAGAACTCGGCGGAAAATCAACCTCGGAGAAAACCTCGGCCTGAAAGGTGTAAAGCTCGGTCTCCTTCTCCTTCCAGGCTTCCCTGGGCAAACCGGCCTTGTATTCGCAGAGAAACGAGAGAAACTGTTCCTTGTCCCAACCCTGTTCCTCGGCCACCTGCGGCAGGAAGACCCCCTGGCAGTATCCCTGGCGGACAATCACCCCGTCCCGGAGCATCACGATATCCTGAGGCCCGCGCACCCGTTCCGGCGTAGTCAGGACCGAAATTTCGATAATCACTTCCTTCAGTTCCCGGATCGTCAGGCCGGGAAAGCGGGGATCACCCACGGCCGCCTCGATGGCCATCCGGCAGACCGTCTCGTTGAGCGGATACTTTCCCTCGATCAACCCTATGCAGCCGCGCAAATCCTTGTCCCACCGCAACGAAACGAAGGCACCGCGCTTCTCGAGCAGGACCGGGTCCGCCGTCTCCGCCACCCCGGTTAATCCGTTCTCCAGGTAATTGAGGATCGACCGGCGGGCCGCCTGGAGCAGAAACCGCCGCTGTTCCTGGTTAAGCATCTTTTCTCCTTTTCGTCCGGCACCGCGCCGTCCGGCCCGGCGCCGGACGATACCGACGGCTTTTACATTATACCCGACAACCGGCCCGGCCGGACATGCTCCCATTTATACCATTATGATTTTTTGACAGCATAACATTTCAATGTTATAATTGTCAGGAATCCGCCGGCGGGGCGGAAAGGACAAAAAACTCACGAACGGGAGAAGCATGGGCGCCGTCATCTACAGCGTTTCCAACCAAAAAGGCGGGGTGGGCAAAACCACCACCTCCCTCTGCCTGGGCGCGGCGCTGGCCGAACAGGGCCGGCGGGTGCTGCTGGTTGACTTCGATCCCCAGGCCGGGTTGACCACCTCGCTGGGTTTCAACCCGGATGAGTTCGAACGAACCGTTTACGACCTGCTCCTGAATGGCGATACGCTGAAAATAGACCAGGTTATCCAGGCCGTTCGGACGACCGGACTGGACCTGGTCCCGGCCAACCTCGACCTGGCCGGAGCCGAGGGCGAACTGATCGGTGAAATCGGCTGGGACCGAACCCTGAAGGAACTCCTGGTTCCAATCCAGGATCGTTACGATTTCATCCTGATCGACTGCCCGCCCAGCCTGGGTGTCCTGACCACCAATGCCCTGATCGCCGCCGACCGGGTCATCATACCCGTCCAGAGCGAATACCTGGCCCTGAAAGGTCTGAAGCAACTGAACGACATCATCGCCAAGGTCAAGCGGAAAGCCAATAACCGTCTCCGCGCCCGCATCCTGCGCACCATGCACGACACGCGGACCCTGCATTCGCGGGAGGTGGTCGAAGAACTGGCCAAGGTCTTTCCCGAGGAAGTCTACCGGACCGTGATCAAGCGCACGGTCCGTTTTGCCGACGCCGCGCTGGCCGGGCAATCCATCCTCTCCTACGCCGGACGCTCGGAGGGGGCCCAGGCATACCGCGATCTGGCACTGGAGGTGCTGAAAGATGAAGAAACGACCAAGCCTTAAGGGCAAGGGAGCCGAAATCTTCCTGTCCGGGGAACCGGCCGCCGGCCGGGCAACCCGGCCGACAGCGGCGGGGCACGAAACGAAGCGGGAGGCGGGCGAGGAGAAGGAGAAGGAGAAGGCGACCTTTTACTTTCCGCCGAAACTGCTCTCCGACCTCGACGAGGCCTGGATGAAACTCCGGCGCGAGAATCGGCGGATCAAGAAATCGGACCTGGTCCGGGCCGCCCTGGTCGAGGCCCTGGCCGACTTCAAGCGCCGGGGCCGGGAAAGCCTCCTGGCCGCCGCCTTTCAGAAGCGGGCCTGATCTCTCATCCGGAACGGGCAACGGCCGCCGGCGTCCGCCGGCCCGGGAGCACAAAAACCAGCACCGCCAGGAGAGCCATCAGGCTGCCGAAATAAAAGGGCGTCCGCACGCCCAGGCGGGTCCAGAGCAGGCCGGCGATGAAGGAGGCCAGGAAAGTGCAGAGGCCGGTCGCCATCTGGTAAATGCCGAAGGCGGTACCGATCTTTTCGCCGGCGACCAGGTTGGAAATATAGGCCTTGCCGACTCCGTCGGTGAAGGCGATGTAAACCCCGTAAACCGGGAAGAGAATCCAGACGGCCCGGGCATCCCCGGTCAATCCGAATCCCAGATAAACCAGCGCGTAGACCAGGAATCCGGCCGTTAACACCTTTCGGGGGCCGATCCGGTCGGCCACCGCGCCGGCCGGTATCGAAAAAAGCACATAGCCCAGGTTATAGAGAACGTAGGCAAAGATGGCCAGGACGGTGGTCAAACCCAGATCCTTGGCCCGCAGGATCAGGAAGACATCGGAACTGTTGCCGAGGCCGAAGAGGACGCTCACCAGCAAAAAAACCTTGAATTCCGGAGAGAGTTCCCGCCAGCTTAACCGGAACCGGCCGGGCCGGCCCTCCAGCCGCACCCCCGATTCACGGAGCAGGAAAATAAGAAGCAGCACGCCCACGGCCGCCGGCAGGACCGAGATCAGGAAGACCGTCCGCAGGTTATCCCGGAATATTTTCAGGAGCAGGATGGCCAGCAACGGCCCGATCACCGCACCGGTCGAATCCATTGCCCGGTGAAAGCCGAAGGCCAGGCCCCGGCTTCCGTTGGCGGTACTCTCCACGATGAGCGCGTCTCGGGCCGAGGTGCGAATGCCCTTTCCAAGCCGGTCGATGAACCTGGCCGCCAGCACCATCGGCCAGACATAGGCAACCCCCAGCAGCAGCTTGGAGAACGTGGAAAAAGCGTACCCGCCCACCACGAACGGTTTGCGGCGGCGGAAGCGGTCGGAAAACCAGCCCGAGGCCAGTTTGAGAAGGCTGGCGGTCGCCTCGACAAACCCCTCGATCAGGCCCACCACCGCCACCGGCGCACCCAGGACCGCGGTCAGGAAGATCGGCACCACCGGGTAAATCATCTCCGAGGCAATATCATTGAAGAGACTCACCACCCCGAGCACCCGGACGTTCCGGGACACCCCCGACCACCAGCCTCCCTTCATCAGCATCGGACCCCTTTCAAAAAAGTGTTTTTTTCGTTTATTATAGCACAGCCGCGGGCTTGCCGGACCGGCCCGCCGGGGATATAATCTAATCGACCATGAAAAACACGGACCTCGACCTCATCCTGCCGGTGCGCAAACCGGCGGGCAGCAGCACCTACGACCTGATCCGGGCCTTCAAACGGGCCGCCGGCTTCCAGGGCAAGATCGGCCACGGCGGTACGCTGGACCCGTTCGCCTCCGGCGTGGTCCTTCTCCTCCTGGAACGGGCCACCGGCCGCTTTGAGGAGATCCGGACCTGGGAAAAGGTCTACCAGGCCGGTCTGCGGCTGGGGGCGGTCTCCTCGACCGGCGACCCCCAGGGAACAATCAGCGCCGTTGAAACGGCCGGGAGTTTCCGGGGCGGCCGTAAAAAAATTCTCCCGATCCTGGAAAAATTCACCGGCCGTTTTGAGCAGAAAATTCCGGCCTATTCGGCCGCTCAATCGGGCGGAGAGCGCCTCTACCGTCTGGCCCGGGCCGGCCAGCCGGTGGAAAAAAGCAAGCCGGTCGAAATTCGCCGGCTGGAAATGGTGGCCTGGCGCTGGCCCCTGCTGACCCTTCGAGTAACCTGCCTGGGCGGGGTATACATCCGGCAGCTGGCCGAAGATATCGGAAATGAAATGGGCTGCGGGGCCTACCTGTACTTTCTGGAACGGGAGCGGGTGGGCCAATACACCCTGAAAGAATGCCTGGAACCGGAGGAGTTCAGCCGTTTTGACCGGTTCCGGCCGAAGTATCCGCCAGCTCCCGGCACAACTCGGTGACCAGGTAGAGGGCCCGGGGCAGGTGAAAGCAGCCCTTGAAACGCCCCCCCTTGCACCGGTTGTTAACCTCGCCCCGCCGGTTGGCATAACCAAACCACTCGCCGTATTCCGGATCCGGGAAAACCCGCCAGGCGTACTCATGAACCTTCCGGAACCAATCAAGCAGTTCGGGATCCCCGGTCAAGCGGTACCCGAGCAGCGTCGCCACCAGCGCCTCCAGGTGCGGCCACCAGAGCTTCATGTCCCACTGCAGTTCGAAATGAGGCCGGTCCAGCCGATCCAGGAAATAATAGATTCCACCGTATTCCCGGTCCCAGCCCTTCTCGAGGCACCACTTCACTCCCTCGGCCGCCCGGCGCACCGTGGACCAATCCTTCGCGCCGGCCGCCGCCTCCATCACGAACCACATCGCCTCCAGACCGTGGCCGGGAATCAGATGGCGCCCTTCGTAGATGTCATCCCGGCGGCGGCCTTCCGGGGTCAGGTTCTCGTGCACCACCCGGCACTCCGGGTCGAGAAACCGGTTCATGATCCGGTCAAGGCTCTGTTCGATCACCCGGCTGTAAACCGGATTCGGCCGGACCTCGTTCAAAATCCGGCTGATGTTGAGGTTGATCATCGGAAAGGCCAGGTTTTCCAGGGGCCGGACGCCCGGCACCTGCTTGTTGTAACGACCCTTTGGGTTGGCCTGACGCTCCTGGATGCGACGGTAGGTGCGGATCGCCAGTTCCAGGGCCTCCTGGTCACCGGAGGCCCGGGCATACTCGGCGAAGGCG
Source organism: candidate division TA06 bacterium (assembly GCA_022704925.1). Lineage (GTDB taxonomy): Bacteria > Ratteibacteria > UBA8468 > MWAK01 > MWAK01 > MWAK01. The sequence continues at coordinate 5,382 of JAKJFK010000082.1, forward strand.
ATCACCGCGAAGCAGTCGGAGAAGATGTTGTAGGGCTGAACCAGGGGCTGGCCGGTTTCGGTCAGGGCGAAGTACCAGTCTCCATTTCCGTCCCGGCCGTGCGCCTTGAGAAAATCGGCGCCCAGTTTGGCCAGCCCGAGCCATTCCGGCCTCTTTTCCAGCCGGTTGTAAAACCAGGCGAAGGTCCAGATCTGCCGGTTCTCCAGCCACATGTACTTGTCGGTGCAGATCACCGAACCGTCGCGATCCAGGCAGTGGTAATACCCACCCCGCTCCCGGTCCGGCGAATGTCTCATCCAGAAGGGCAGCGCATCATCCAGGAGCGCGGAACGATAAAGGCGTTGATACTTCAGGAACTCCGACCGTTCCTTCGTTTTCATCTTTTCCTCCCAGGCCCGGACATCGAAACCCGGCCGCCGGCGGACGGTCAGTAACTGGGCCGTCCCGCCAGGCGATCCCAGGCCTCGAACAGTTCCAGGCATTCGGAACGCAGGATCCCGCCGGCCACCGCCACCGGACTGCCGCCCAGCCGCTTCAGCTGGCGGTTGGAAAGGCGCAGCTCATTGAAGCCGCGGGCGGCCGCCGACCGAATCCCGGTGCCGTAGAAAATAGCCGAAATCCGCGCCCAGTGGATGGCGCTGAAGCACATCGGGCAGGGTTCGGTGGTCGAATAAATCACCAATCCGGCCAGGTCATAGGAGCCCAATTCCCGCGAGGCCATCCGGATGGCATTCACCTCGGCATGGCAGGTGGCATCGCCGGCCAGGACCGTGTTGCGGGCCACGGCCACCACCCGGCCGGACCTGACCAGGCAGGCGCCGAAGGGGCCGCCGGCCGGGTCTTCAACCAGGTTCTTCCGAGCCTCTTCGATCGCCCGGCGCATGAAGCGCGTTTCCGGAATCAATCCCTGCCGCCGCATGCCTATTCGGTCACCAGATAAAAGAACGCATTCAAAGGGTTGTGGCCCAGGTACTCCCGGCAGGGACCGGCCGGGTTCCCCTTGCGGACCAGGACTGACTGGTCAATCGATCGGGAATTATAAAATTCGTGGATGGTCCCGCTGGCCCGGAAGTGTTCCAGGGTGCGGTCCAGCGTCCGAAGACCGATCTCTCCGACCTCCTTCCGGTGGCCGTAACGATGGCTGCCCCGGAGGATCCAGAAGGTCCTCGAATTCCAGGCCGGACCGCGCCACATGTCGAAACTCCAGTCCGGTTCGTTGAGTGCCACGGTCGGAATCGGGTGGAAGGCATAAAATTCGGATTCGTTCATCAGGTGCTCGTGCAACCGGATCGACTGCGCCTCGGAAGCGGCCCCGAAGGCCATCGGCAGGAATCCCTCAAAGGTCTTGGGCCGACCCGGCCGGCCGACGTCATGAAAAAAACCGGCCCGCTCATCCCAGAATTCGGACTGGATGAACTCGGCCAGGCCAACCCGCTTCTCCCGGTAGGCGGCGGCGTCCAGCTCCAGTCGGCCGGCCCACTTCTCCATCATTTCGTAATAGCCGTACAGGTGAGAGGTGGCGTCCACGCAGGCAAACGGCCTTTCCGCCGGAGTTTTAAAGCGCAACCCGTCGTCAATTCCGCTCTCCCAGGTGCGGTCGAGGATGTCCCGGTAATAAAAACCGCCGCCGGCCACCCGGCGGTGCGCCTCCCACCAGGCCAGGTTCCGTCGGCCGAATTCGAAACACTCCTTCAAAAACTCCAGGTCGCGGGCCACCCGGAAATACTCCTCGGCCGCCTGGGGCCAGAGCGGCGGATGGCTCAATTTGTGATTGGCCCAGAAATCCGGCCGGCGTTTGCCCGGACCGTAAGAAAGTCCCGGCAGCATCCCGTCCGGTCCGGCCGTCTCGAAGAGATTCCGGAGCTGGTCGCGCACCAATTCCGGGCTGAAGCGGACCAGGTCCAGGCAGGCATGAACCAGGTCCCAGTGGCCGAAGGCCGGGTGGGCGATGTATCCCGGTCCCACCGTCAGCCAGG
>JAKJFK010000083.1 GCA_022704925.1 candidate division TA06 bacterium
GGCGCCGCCAGAGCCAGGGCCAGCAGCAGCGTTATCAGGCCCGGCTTTTTTTTAAGGTTCATCGGCCGTTCCTTAATTGCCGCCGGCCGCCCAGCGGACCGAGTTGAGCAGCATCTTCAGCTCGCCGCCGGCGGGCGGGTTTTCCATCTCGCGGGGCAGGCGGCTCACGCCCACCAGCGGTCCGATCAGGACCACCCGGCCCTTCCCGTGTTCGCCGACGATCAGGGCGGCCATCTTGTCGATTTTGGTCTTTACGGAACGGACGATGGCGTCGTCCGAGAGCATGATCAATACCCGGCCCTTCTCGCCCGGTTTCAATGGGGCGGCATCGTACTGCATCGGGAACTGATCCGGCAGGTCGCGGGTGATGGGGTGCTTTTTGTCGATCACGAGCAGCGGCGTCAGCTGGACCGGGCCGTAACTCTTGCCGTCGTGGGCCACGCCCCGGCCGAACTCCGGGAAGATCGGGTTATCCTTGAAGATGCCGCGCCAGCCGATCGACTCCTGGATCAGTACCAGGCCGCCGCCGTTCTCCACGAACCGGCGCTGTTCCTCCTTCACCTGTTTCAGGTCCCAGCCCCTGGGGTAGCCGAGCACGCAGGACATGATCAGCACCTTGATGCCCTTCAGGTCCTCGGCCTTGAGCGATTTCACGTAACTCACGTTGTCGAAGCCGTTCTCCTCGAGGGCGATGCGCGTCCCCTCGTATCCGTAGCAATGGGAGGAATCGTCGCCCCGGACCGGGTTGAAGTAGATGCCGACCGGCGTGTCGTCGGCGTAGAGGCCGGCGGCGGCCGTCATCAGCAGGGCCGCCGCGATCAGGGTGCTCCATCCTTTCCGCATTTTCATCTCCGCCTCCTGAGGTCGGTTCGGTTAAAAGGCCACGTGGGCGTCCGGATCCCAGTCCAGGGTCGGTTGCTGGTAAAGGTTGCTCTCCTGGACTTTTGGGGCCCGCTTGGGCACCCGGTCCGCGTACCCGGGCAGCCATTCGTTGACCAGGCCCCAGCCGCCGATGGCCGCCAGGTCGGGTTCAACCCGGCTCCGGCCGCCCAGGTTGTTCAGGACGGTCGCGTAGAGGCGGATGATCTTGGAGCGGCCCCAGAAATCCTCCGCCTCCTTGAACCGGTCGGCCGCCACCTGGAGCAGGACGACTTTTCCCTTGCCCAGGTCGGCCACCGCCGCGAGGCCCGACCTGGAGATCCGGGCCGCGGCCGCGCCTTCGATCCCGGTAATGGCCGCGAACTTGTGCGGGGCGCGGACGAAGAGATCACCGGCGCCGAGTCCGGAAAAGGCCGGGTCGGCCGGCAGGTCGGGGTTGAAAAGTTCCCGGTCTTCAAGGTCGGGCCGCACCGGAAGCCGGGCGGCCTGTTCCGGGGTCAAGACCGAGGCCAGGAGCGACCCGCCTCCCTGCACGAAGGCGCGCAGCTCTTTCTGCCGGGCCTCGGTGAGCTGGTCCAGGTCGGCCGGGGTCAGGAAGATGACCGGGCCGGTCAGGCCGCGGACCGTTTCGACGCTGAAGGCGTCCAGCTGGGCGGCCGCCCCGTCGCTCAGTACGCCCACCGGAGCCGGCGTCCGGCCGCCGGGCCGGTCGTACTCGGTCAGTATTCTTTCCAGCAGCAGCGTGGCTACCGGGTCCGACCCGTAATGGTCAACCAGGTCGAGCGAGTTGACCAGGATCCGGCCCCGGCCGGCCTGGAACTCCACCAGCGGGGTGTAGAGCAGGTCGAAGCCGCCGTCCAGCAGGACCCGGAAATTGCCCAGCTGGGGCTTCTCGTAAGTGAAGGTGGCCACGGTGGCCTTGTTCGACCACTGCCAGGCCCGGCGCTGGCGGAAGGCGTTCATCTGTCCCTGGTAGGAGTAGCCGGCGTACCACCAGAGGCTTTCGGTGTCGAAGGAGGGATAGGAGGGCAGCCGCCGGCTCTCCCCGCGCCACTCGGAGAGGTCGCGGTTCTCCAGTCCGGCCAGGAGCGGCGAGTCGGCCGCCCGGATGAAGATGTCGCGGGAACCGGTGTTCTCCAGCTTGAGGCCCAGGGCGTGGCGGTTCATCTGTTCCAGCACCACCAGGTTGAGGCCGCGGCGCAGGTAATCCTGGACCGGCAGGGCGGCGAAGAGTTTCGCGGCGGCCGGGTAGGCATTGCGGCCGATCACCAGCAGCCGGCCGGCGGCCAGCTTGGCGGCGGTCTCCTGGAGGCGGCCGGTGTCGACGCTCACCAGATCAGCCTTGAGGCCCATCTTTTCGAGGAGTGCCCGGGTTTCCCCGGAATCATCGATCAGCAGCAGCGATTTTCCCCTGCCGGCGAAGGTCGTCCGGGGATAAACCCGTATCTCCAGGTCGGCCGGCTGGTGTGTCCGGCCGGTATCGTCGCGGCCGAGGGCCGAGATTTTGAAGAGCGTCCTGGTTTTCACCGCCGGCGCCTTGAACTCGATCGGCAGGAAGCCGACCTCGCCCTGGCCGACGCTGAGCGCCTGCTTGCCGGAGGCGACCGTCTTGCCCCTGGCGTCGGCCGCGCGCCACTCGATTTCGGCCTTGACCGGTCCAACCGAATCGTTGATCAGGATGGCGCTCTTGGCGATGGTCTCGCCCGGGTAAAAGCCATGGTCCTTGGAGACGAAATCGGACTTCGGTCCGGCCAGGAAGAGGTAGACCTCGTCGGCGACCCGGCGGTAGGTTTCGCCCAGCGGGGTGAGCTTGCCGTCCCGGGTCGGCAGTCCCTGCGGGTGGCCGTCGACGTGGAGCAGGGCGCCGCCCAGCCCGTAGACTCGCCAGACCGGCAGGATCCGGGTGTACATGTAATTCTTGACCAGGTAGAAGAAATTGCTCTTCGGCTCGGTGTCGGGCAGCTTCGAGCCCGGCGTGTAACTGACGATCATCGAGGTGTCGAACTGGCGGTAGGCCTCGTCGCCCAGGTAGCGGGACATGTGCTCGACAATGGCCGACTGGCCGAAGTGGCGGTCCAGCCGGGCCATGTTGGCGCCCAGCCGGACGAAGGCGAACTCCTGCGGGAAGAAGGGTTCCACCTTCTCCCGGTTCTGCGACCAGAAACTCAGCCACTCCTCCTGGGACTGGACCGGCACCCCCCAGCCCAGGTCCCACATCAGGGAGCGGAAATTGCCGCCGTGGCCGCGCACGTAGGGTCCGTAAAGACGGCCGGGATCCTTCTGGTTCAGTTCCCGCACCAACTTGTAGGTCGGATCGGCGGCCTGGACTTCCGGCGGGACCACCGCGCCGATCTGCATCGGGTGGCCGTGCGGCGCGGTTACTTCGCCGGAATCGAGCGCGTAGCCGATGATGCAGGGATGGTTGCCGATCTTGTAAAGGTTGGCCCGGTCGCCCGGGTCAAAGGCGAGGAAGGCGCCGAAGACGTAGTGGCCGTTCCGGTCGGCCAGGTCCAGCGTTTTCTGCTGGGCGACGAAGAAGTCGCCGCGGACGGTGTCGGCGTTGAAATGGGCCATTTTGGCAAACTGCATCTCCTTTTCGTTGCGGCGGCCGTCGTGGTTGCCGCCGAAGAGAAAGAGCTTCTTGCCGTTCAGGTAGAAGTTTCCCTTCTCCGTCCAGGCCTCACGGTAGCCGAAGCGGACCTGGGGCAGCCGGCCGACCGGCTTGCCGTTCTCCTCCAATTCCAGGTCCAGCAGGTAGAGCTGGGGATCCCAGTGCGACCAGGTCTTGAGGCCGTCGGCCGGGATGGTGAACCCGGTCTCGCCGTCGAATCCGGCCGGCAGGGAAATTTTCGGAGCGGCGCCGAGGCTGACCGGCTGGCTGGTCTTGAAGTCGGTGAGCTTCGGCCGGACGGTCAGTTCCCGGCTGCGGCCGGAGGAGTTTTCCACCATAAAGAAGACCTGCAGCCGTTTTTGCCGGAAGGAGGAGAAGATGATCGGAATGGTCTTGACCTTGATGGTTGGATCCGGGGCCGCCTCCTGGGCTCCGGCCCGGCTGCCGGCCGTCAGCAGAAGTACCGCCATCAGGATTGCCAGCGTCTTTCTCTTCATCGCCGTCTCCTTGTCTGAGGAAAATAGAAACTTGTCTGAAAGTGCGCGGCCGGTCACTCGGTTCCGGCCAGCCACCGGACGCCATTTAAAAGCAATTTCAGAGCGGCGCCGTTTGGCGGCTCCTCCAGGTTCCGTTCGCCCAGGCCCAGGGCGGGCGCGGCCAGTAGTACCCGTCCCTTGCCGATCGTGCCGGCCACCAGCGCGGCGCCGCCGCCGTTACGCCGGGCCAGGATCCGGCCGGCCGGTCCGGGCTGAAGGTCGGGCAGGTCGTGCAGCGCCCTGAATTCCTTTGGAAGTCCGCTGGTGACCGGGTGGGGCGCCGGTTCGACCGCCAGGGTCACGTACTTGATGGTCATCGGACCGACGCCGCCGCTGACCGAGTTCTGGTAAGTATCGCCGGTGCCGACGCCCCGGCCGATCTCCGGGAAGGGCGGTTCGGCGGCGAAGATCCGGCGCCAGCCGACCGATTCGTTGACCAGGAGCAGGCCGCCGCCCTTCTCTACGAAGGCGCGCAGGGCGGCCCGGATCGCGCTCTCCGGCCGCTCCCTGGGAAAGGCGTGGGTCCGGGGCAGGATCAGGACCTTCAGGCCGGCCAGCGAAGCGGCCTCCAGCCGATCGACGTAGCCGACGCTCTCCTCGAAGCCGTTCTCCTCGAGAGCCATCTTGATTCCCTCGTACCCCAGGATGGCCTCGGCCGGGTTCGGGGTCGGATGGAAATAGATCCCGATGGTCGGCGGGGGAGCCGGCGGTGGCGCCGTCCGGGCGGTCGGCTGGGCGCCGGAGGTATTGGCGGCCAGGCCGAGGAGCAGCAGCGGAATCAGGATCTTCATCGTTTTTCTCATTTTGGACCGGCCTCCTCAGAATTCAAAGTCAACCGTAATGGCGCCCCGTTCCTTGAAGAGGATCGAAGCGGCCCCCTTTTCGAGTTCGGTGATCCGGGCCTCGATCGGCCGACCGTTTTCGAGCACCCGGGCCGGCCGGCGCCGCAGGGTCAGTTCAACCCGGCCGGCGGCCGCCAGGGAAACCGTCAACCGATCGGCCCCGGCCGCCGCGGCGGTGATTTCGGCATTGGAGTCCAGGATCCCGCCGGCCTCGTCCGCTTCCAGCACCCCGAAGAGGGCCGAGGCGTGGCCGGCCAGTTCCAGCCGGAACTTTTCCAGGGCGGTTACCCGGCCGCTCCAGAAATCCTTGACCAGGTACTCCCGATCCTCCGGCAGCCCCAGCGAGCCGGCGCTGATTTCGAAGTTCCGGGGCGACTCCTCCCAGTTGAAGACCCCGAAGGTGCGCTGCGGCAGGCACCGGTTGCCGGCCAGCCGGGAGAAGTGCGGCCCCTTCAGGTACCAGACGGCCGGGATCTCATCGCCGGCCGTGAAGTCGAAGCCGGCGAAATGGACCGGGTCGCCGTTGCCGGGGCAGCAGGCGGCCTTTTGCAGGAAGGGCATCAGGAAGTGCTCCCGGTCCTGGTGCAGCCAGCCGCCGATCTCGACCAGGGTGCGCGAAACGAGGCAGAAGTTGAGGTGGGTCCGGAGTTCGGTGTCGCTCAACCCCGGCAGGACTCCGACCGCGTCGGAGTTGGGCACGAAGAGGTGTCCGCTGCGGGTGTTGAGGCAGAAGGCCGCCCAGCGGGCGTTGGTCCGGACCGTCTCCCACTGGCCGCTCCCGATGTCCCGCCCGTAACGGTAATTGTCGGCCCAGGCGGCCAGGTGCGGGTTGGCCATGGCGATGTCGCAGCCCAGTTGCAGGTAGCCGTCCTCCGGAAGCAGTTCCCGGATGGTCTGCAGCAGCCAGTTGCGGTACTCGGTGCCGCTCATCCGGCCGGCCGGCAGGATCAGGGCCTCCTCCTCGAAGAGGTAGGACCAGAAATCGAGCTTGATGCCTTCGAAGCCCCACTCCTTGATGAAGAGGCGGAAGGCCGATTTCACGAAATCCCGGACCTCCGGCCTGGAAAGGTCCAGGATGGCCACGCCCAGTTCAATGCCGTAAGGCAGGAACCAGTCCGGATGCTCCTGGTAGAGCCGCCGGCCGGTGCCGGCATAGAAGCCGACCCAGAGGGCCGGCCGCAGTCCGCGTTTCTTGATTGCCGCCGTGAAGGCCGGCATACCCTCCGGAAATTTTTTCGGGTCGGCCGCTTCGCCCGGATAGGCCATCCCGATGCCGACGTTGTTGACGCTGCCCAGCCGGACCTCATCCCAGGCGTCATACCCGGCGTCGATCTGGATCCATTCGCACCGGGGCAGGTTCTCCTTTATGTAATCGGCCGTCTTGAGGATGCGTTCCTGGTCGAAGTCGATCCAGATGCCGCAGTTATAGGAGCCCCAGATGACCTGGCGGCCATGGCGGCCGTCCCGGCCCCGGAAGCGGGCGGGAAAATTCTCCAGCGCCCGCAGGTAATCGTCGAAAGGATGCTTCAGGCCGTTTTTATCTTCGAGGGCCAGGTAATTCCATTCGCCCGCCAGGCTCTCCCCGGCCTCCAGCACCAGCGCGTTGACGGTCTTGGGCGCTTGGGTCCAGAGGTAGGCGTCGCCGGCCTCGGTCCGGCCGCATTCGTAATACCGGTAGAGACGCGCCTGGGTCAGGCTGGCCTCCAGCAGGACCAGGTCACTCTCCGGGTGGCCGTAGATCATGGCCGGGAAGGGTTGAAAGGGGGAGCGGCCGACTTCGGCCCGGTAGTGGCGCTGCTGGGCCCAGAAGGTGCCGGCCTGGCTGTCGTAGGCGGTGGAAGCCCCGGCCGGCGGCCGGGTGCGGTCCTCGAGGACGCCCAGGCAGTAACGGTTGTAGAGGCGGGCATTCTCGGCATGAAAGCAGAAGGTTTCCGGTCCCGGCGCCAACCGGGAGCCTTCGGCCGGACGCACCCGCTCGACCAGCCCGCCGATATGGACCCGGCGGTCCGGCGCGCCGCGGATCACCCGCCGCCAAGCCAGGCCGGGTATGCCATTGAAATGGATTACCTGGACCTCTTCCAGTTCATTCCCGAAGCGCTGCCGGCCGGCCAGGTTCCGGATGCCTTCGGTGTTGAAGTCCGCATCCAACTCCTGGAAACCGGCGGCCGGCCGCAGGAAGCCGCCCCGGGGATGGCTGGCCGGTTTGGACCGGACCGGCGGAAAGGGCCAGCCCTGGAACCAGGTCAGGCATTCCAGCCGGAGCGATTCGGGACCGGCCTCGACCAGGAATCCTTCCGGAAGCGGCCGCACCCGGTAAACGATCTCTTGATCCACCTTGCTTTTCCTCCTGCTTCCGTGTCTATATTTAGGTGGTTTAATCCGGTGCGCCGTTTAAGATTTCGGAGATCTGGCGCGCCGTCTCTTCCGCGGCCCGGATGGCGTGATGGACCCGCGGGTGCCAGGGTTCGGGACCC
>JAKJFK010000084.1 GCA_022704925.1 candidate division TA06 bacterium
AGAGCTGGCTGTACAGGTAGAATCCGACCGCCTCGATGAAGCCGTGCTGCTCGCGGCCCAGCAGGTTACCGGCGCCGCGTATCTCCAGGTCGGCCAGGGCCAGCCGCATCCCGCTGCCCAGCCGGCTGAAATCCTCGATCGCCTTCAGGCGGCGGCGGGCCTCGTCGGTCAGGACCGCTCCCGGGTCGTAGAAGAGGTAGCAGTATGCCTGGGTGCTGTAACGACCGACCCGGCCGCGCAGCTGGTAGAGGTCGGCCAGGCCGAAGTTCTGGCCGTTGTTGATGATGATCGTGTTGGCGGTCGGTATGTCCAGCCCGGATTCGATGATCGAGGTGGCGACCAGGATATCGGTCTGCCGGTCCAGGAACCTTTCCATCACTCCGGAGAGCTGCCGCTCTTCCATCTGGCCGTGGGCGATGTCGATCCGGGCCTCCGGCACCAGGCCCTTCAGGTGATCGGCCACCCGTTCGATCTTCTCCACCCGGTTGTGAATGAAGAAGACCTGCCCGTCTCGTTCCAGCTCGCGGCGGCAGGCCCGGACGACCGTCTCGGTCCGGTAGGGCGAGACGAAGGTCAGAATCGAGAGGCGCCCGGCCGGCGGCGTTTCGATCACCGAGAGGTCGCGGATGCCGACCAGCGAAAGCTGGAGGGTGCGCGGGATGGGCGTGGCTGTCAGGGTGAGAATGTCGAGGTCCGGGAAGTTGGCCCGGAGCCGTTCCTTGTGGGTGACTCCGAAGCGCTGCTCCTCGTCCACCACCCAGAGGCCGAGTTTTTTGAAGCGGACGTCCCGGCTGAGCAGCCGGTGGGTGCCGATGATTATGTCCACCTTCCCATCGGCCAGGTCGGCCAGGATGGCCTGCTGCTCCTTCCGGCTGCGGAAACGCGAGAGGTTCTCGATTCGGACCGGGAAGTCGGCGAAGCGTTCCCGGAAGGTGCGCCGGTGCTGTTCGGCCAGGATGGTGGTCGGACAGATCAGGGCCACCTGCCGGCCGCTCTCCACCACCTTGAAGGCCGCCCGCATCGCCACCTCGGTCTTGCCGTAGCCGACATCACCGCAGATGAGCCGGTCCATCGGGCGGGGCGAGGCGAGGTTGGCCTTGGTCTCCGCGATGGCCGACTGCTGGTCGGGCGTCTCCTCGTAAAGAAATTCGTTTTCGAATTCCGACTGCCATTCGGTATCGGCCGGGTAGGCGGTGCCGGATTCCTCCCGCCGCTGCTGGTAGATGCGCAGCAGGTCGCTGGCCAGGTCGCGCACGCCGCGCTTGACCCGTTCCCGGGTCCGGATCCAGGCGCGGCTGCCCAGGCGCGAGAGGACCGGCGGTTTTTCGGCCCCGGCGTAGCGGTGGACGAGGTTGATCTGGCTGACCGGGACGTAAAGCGAAGATTGATCGGCATATTCGATCTTCAGCACCTCTTCGGTCTGGTCGCCGACCTTCAGGCGGGTAATGGCTTCGAAGCGGCCGATGCCCTCGTTGAGGTGGACCACGTAATCGCCCGGCTTGATCTCTTCCACGCTGGCGTAAGGGACCGACAGGAAGAAGGGGCGAAGGGTCGGACGGAAGGAACGGTAGCGGCCGAAGATCTCGGAATCGGTAAGCAGGGTAAGAGAAACCGCCGGCAGGGTGAAGCCCTCCCAGAGGTACCCGATAAGCAGGCGGGAGCCCGGGTGGAGCTCCAGTCCGCGTTCGACCAGCACCTCCTTCAGCCGCCTGGACTGGGTCTCGTTCCGGCAGAAGATGCTGAGGGGCTGGGACTTCCACAATTCCGGGTCGGCCGGGCCCTTGAGAGTGTAGGAACCGGTGGCGTAACTTTCGAAACGGATGGCCGGTTCCTCCGGCGGCACCCGGAGCGAGACCAGGTCGGCCCGGACGCCCTCCCCGGGCAGGAAATTTTCCCAGGCGGAAGGGCGGCGTTCCCGGTCCGGATCCGTTTCCTGGAGGAACTGGCCGGCGGCGGCGGTGATTTCATCCGGTTCCCAGGCCAGGAGCAGGCTCCGGGGCGGAAAGTACCCGGACAGGGAGGCGGCCGGACCGGCCGATTCCTTCTCCAGCCCGGGCAGGAGGTCCACCTCTTCCAGCGGACCGGAACTCAGCTGGCTCTGCGGGTTGAAGCGCCGCAGCGAGATGACGGTTCGGCCGGAGAGCTCGATGCGGATCGGTTCCGGCCGGGTCAGGGGAAAGAGGTCAATGATGCCGCCCCGGACCGCGAAGTTGCCCGGTTCAGCGACCAGGTCGCAGCGTTCGTAGCCGGTCCGGTCCAGGAACTCGATCAGCGCCGGACGGTCGATCTCCCGGCCGACGATCAGCCGGACGGTGTTCCGCTTGAGGCCCTCCGGTTCCGGAACCGGCAGCATCAGGGCCTGGACCGGCGCCACGACCAGCAGCGGCCCCGGTTCCTCCAGGAGCCGGTTCAAGGTCAGCAGCCGCTGTCCCTCGATTTCGGCCGGCGGCCGCAGGTCCTCGTCGGGCAGCACCTCGGCAAAGGGAAAGCGCCGGACCCGGTCCTGGTCCAGGAAGGTCTGGAGGTCGGCGCAAATCCGCAGGGCGCTCTCCACGCCGGGGGTTACCAGGAGGGCCCGCCGGAACCCGGGCGGGGCTTCGAAGAGGGCGGCGGCGGCCAGGCTGCGGGCCGATCCGGAGAGGCCGGTGAGCTTGACCTGTCCGGCCGCGCCCTGAAGGCGGCGGCGGGCCGTTTCAAATTCCGGCAGGCGGGAGAATTCGGTCGGGAAGTAATTCACGGCCGGCAAGTCCGACCCGTCTTTCAGGAAACCGGGAGCGGGAACTTCCGGCAGAGGTCTTCGACCTCCCGCCGGATTGTTTCAGGTTTGACGGCGGCCGGTTCCCGGAGCACGCGGTCAATCAGGCCGGCGATGAGGCGCATCTCCGGTTCTTTCATGCCCCGGCTGGTGATCGCCGGGGTCCCGAGGCGCAGGCCGCTGGTGGTCTTGGGGTCCAGCGGGTCGAAGGGGATCATGTTCTTGTTGCAGGAGATCCCGGTCGCCTCGAGCCGGTCTTCAGCCTGGCGTCCGGTCAGGCGGCGATTGGTCAGGTCGATCAGGACCAGGTGATTGTCGGTTCCGCCGGTGACCAGCCGGAAGCCCTTTTCCAGCAGGGATTCGGCCAGGACCCGGCAGTTGCGGACGATCTGGCGCTGGTAATCCTTGAAGGCGGGCTGGAGCGCCTCGTGCAGCGAGACCGCCTTGGCCGCGATCACGTGCATCAGCGGGCCGCCCTGGATGCCGGGGAAGATCATCCGGTCCAGCATCTGGCCGTGTTTCCGGTCCGACAGGATCAGGCCGCCCCGGGGGCCGCGCATGGTCTTGTGGGTGGTGCTGGTGACGAAATGGGCCTGGCCGACCGGGCTGGGATGGAGGCCGGCGATCACCAGTCCGGCGATATGGGCGATGTCGGCCATCAGACAGGCGCCCACCCCGTCGGCAATCTCCCGGAACCGGGCGAAATCTATGATCCGGGGATAGGCGCTGGCCCCGCAGATGATCAGTTTCGGTTTTACCTCGGCCGCCAGTCGGGCGATGGCGTCGTAATCGAGCCGCTCGCTTTTCCGGTCAACCGTGTAGGGATGATTTTCAAAGAGGCGTCCGGAGAAGTTGGCCCGGGCGCCGTGGCTCAGGTGGCCGCCGGAATCAAGGCTCATGCCCATGATCCGGTCGCCGGGCTGCAAAAGCGAAAGAATAACGGCCATGTTGGCCTGGGTGCCCGAGTGAGGCTGGACATTGGCGTACTCGACTCCGAAGAGTTCCCGGGCCCGTTCGATCGCCAGGCGTTCCACCTCGTCCACGAAGCGGCAGCCCCCGTAGTAGCGGCGACCGGGATACCCCTCGGCGTACTTGTTGGTCAGCACCGATCCGGTGGCCGCCAGCACCGCCTCGCTCACCACGTTCTCCGAGGCGATCATCTCCAGGGTCAGGGAAAGGCGTTCTTCTTCCCGGGCAATCCAGCCGGCCACTTCCGGGTCGGTGCGCGCGATCGGTTTCAAGTCCATGTTCACCCGACAGGTTTTAAAATTGGAGGCGCCTGAGGTTGCCGAGCCGCCGGAGGGTCGCGTCCAGTTCGGCCAGGAGGCCCAGCCGGTTGCGGCGTACTTCCGGGTCCGGGCACATCACCAGCACCTGGTCGAAGAAAAGATTGATTTCGGCGTCCAGCCGGGCGAGTTGCGCCAGGGCGGCCGGGTAATCCTCGGAATCCAGGCGTGCTTCGACTTCCGGGCGGACTTTTCGCCAGGCCTCGAAGAGCGAACGCTCGGCCGCCTCGGTGAAATCCGCCTCACGGACCTGGCCGGCTTCCAGCTCCTTCTCCCGCGCCTGGCCGATGATGTTGGTGATCCGGCTGAAGGTGGTCAGGCGGGCGGTGCCGGCGGTTTCGGCCAGCAGGGCGGTCAGCGCGGCCGCCCGTTTCGGCGCCGAGGTCACGCTCCGGCCTTCGCCGCCCAGGGCCGCGGCGGCCACGTCGGGCCGGAAGCCCTGGTTCTCCAGCCCGTTGGCCAGCCGTCCCTCGAAGAAGGCGTGGATCCGGGCCGCCTCGCCTTCCGGCCGTCCCCAGGCCCGCACGGCCGCGGCCAGCAGTTCCGGCCACTCGAGGCGGAAATCGGACTGCCAGGCCAGTTCAAGGATTCCCTGGGCCAGCCGGCGCAATCCATAGGGATCGGCCGATCCGGAGGCCTCGATGCCGGCCAGGAAGAGGCCGCAGAGGTGGAGCGTCTTGTCGGCGCAGGCCAGCAGGCAGGCGGGCCGGTCCTTCGGCAGCCGATCGCCGGGGAACTTCGGATAAAGGTGTTCTCTTACCAGGCCGCAGACCTCGGCCGGGACCGATTCCAATTCCAGCAGGCGGCCGGCCATGATGCCGGCCACCGCTGGGAACTCCCGGACCGAACTGGTGGTGAGGTCCAGCTTGGCCAGCCGGCCCGCTTCGGCCAGGGTTTCGGCCGCCGCCGGGTCGAAGCCGAGCCGGCCGGCCAGTTTTCCGGTCAGTTCGGCCAGTGCCCGGCCATAATCGGACATGGTGCCGACGCTCTCCTGGAAGACGACCTTCTCCAGCGTCTTCAATCTGGCTTCGACCGGGAGTAGCGTGTCCTCCTTCCAGAAGAATCCGGCATCCTCCATCCGGCTCTCCAGGACCCAGTGGAAACCGTCCCGGATTTCCCTGGTGATGCGGCCGTCGACGACGATCACGAATTCCGGGCGGAGTTCGCCCCGTCCGTTGTAAAGGGGCAGGCACTTGAGGTTCTGGATGACCTGGGAGACGATCTCCAGCGGGTAGGGTATCCCGGCGATCTTCGTGCCGCCGAGCCCGGCCTCCGGGTACTCGACGGTGGCGGCCAGTTGGCGCAGCTGGTCCGGCTGGTAAACGGCGTCATCGGGCAGGATTTTTTTGACCCGATCGGCCAGTACCCGGCAGCGTTCCTCGAGGTCGAGCGTAATGCCTGTTTCTTCGAGTCCTTCAAAGTATTCGGCCGGGGTGGCGATGCGCCGCCGGGTCGGTTTCAGAATCGGGTGGCCGGTGGTGAAGGGAGCGGACTTGATACCGGCGAAGGCGATCGGGATCGGCTGGTCGTTCAGCAGGCAGAGCAGGGAGGTGACCGGCCGGATGAAGGCGGGCGCCTCGCCCGTTCCCCAGCGCATGGTCAGCGGGAAGCTGAGCGCGGCCAGAAATTCGGGCAGGAACTCGGAAAGCACCTCCCGGACCGGCCGGCCTTCGGTCTGCTTGATATAGTAGGTCGTCCGTTTCTTGCCCGCCTCCCTTACCAGCAGGCGGTCGGCGGTGATGCCCTGGGCCCGGCAGTAGCCGGCCCCGGCCGGGCTGAGTCCGCCCTCCGGAAGAAAGGCCACCGCCGCCGGCGGTCCGGCCACTTCTTTTTCCAGGTCGGGCTGCTTCTCCGGCAGGCCCGAAGCCCGGATCACCATCCGGCGGATGGTGGCGTAGGTTTCCAGCGCGGAGAAGGCAATCCGGTGGGAGTCGAGCCGGGTCTTGAACCGGACGGACAATTGTTCCGGCAGGCCGGCGATGATGTCGGCCGGCAGGTCTTCGACGCCGATTTCGAGCAAGAATTCCATATTCAGTTATTTTTTTCGCTTCTTGATTTTTTTGTCCGGCCCCGGTTGATCGTTGCCGGTATAATCATTAAATTATACTCCAAGGCCGGCGGGCAGGCAAAGGCAGGCCCGCCGGCGCTGGTTGACGCCCTTTTATCCGGGATGTTACTATCCTACTTTCAAGATAACCATTTCATGCTGCTGATCTCCGACATCCTGGTCACCTCCGAGGTCCTGGAGGCCTTCTTTCGATGCGAGCCCGAACGATGCCGTGGCGCCTGTTGTGCTACCGGCGAGGGGCCGGTGCCGCTGCTGCCGGAAGAGACGGAGATCCTGGCGGCGGCCCAGGTCCGGTTGGAGGGCTGCCTGGATGAGGCCGGCCGGGCGCTTCTGGCCCGGGCCGGCACCTCGATCCTTTACGGGAACCGCCTCTCGGCGCCGCTGCTGGATAACGGCGCCTGCGCCTACGCGGTCACCCGGAGCGGGATTGTTTCCTGCGGTATCCAGGCGGCGGCCATCCCGGGCTTTCCCAAACCGGTCAGCTGCCACCTGTATCCCATCCGGGAGCGTTTTCGCGCTCCCTACCGGGTGCTGTTCTTTGACCGCTGGAACATCTGCCGGCCGGCCCTCGAGTCGGGCCGGCGCACCGGCACGCGCCTGGTCGATTTCCTGGAAGCGGCCCTGATTCGCCGCTTCGGTTGCGATTTTTACCGGCGTCTCCGGGATCGTCTGGCTGGAAAAGAGTCCGGTTGTTAAGCGATTTGACTGGTCCTGGTATCAAAGAGTATAGACAAGGTTTCTCTCAGAGAAAAGAGCGTTTTTTATTTTGCCAACCGGAGAGGGGACATGAAACTTGGAAATGGCTGGTTCAGGCGAAGCGGCGGTTTTGGCCGGGGTCTGCTGGTCGGATTTCTCTTCCTGCTGCTGCTGGCCGGGCGTCCGCTGGCCGCCGACGAGAAGCCGATCTGCACCGTCGCGGTCATTTCAAACACCTACATAACCGCCCTGCCGGCGGCCGAAATCAAGGATGTCGGCGGCAAGAGCCGTGACTGGCTTAAAGAAAGATCCACGTCCGGTCTGAACGGCGCGGTCGAGCTGGTCAACCAGCTCAAGCCGGACGCCTTCGTCATCCTGGGCAACCTGACCTGGACCGGTTCGGAGGCCGATTTCAAGGAATTCCAGGGCTACCTGGACCGGGTTGAGAAGGCGGTTCCGGTT
>JAKJFK010000085.1 GCA_022704925.1 candidate division TA06 bacterium
ACGCCTCCCTGATCCTGAGCCGGATGGAGTGACCGATATGGACTATCTATTGACCGAAGAACAGAAGATGATCCGGGATCTCTGCCGGCAGATCGGGGAGGAGAAGATCAAGCCGGTGCGGGCCCATTACGACGAGACCGAAGAGTTTCCCTGGGAAGTGGTCAAGGTCTTCGCCGAGAGCGACCTGATGGGAATCTTCATCCCGGTTGAGTACGGCGGCATGGGTTTCGGGGTGACCGAACTCTCAGTGGCCATCGAGGAGCTTTCCCGCTACTGCGGAGGGATCGCCCTGGCCCTGGCCGGAACCGGGCTGGGCACCTTCCCCATCCTGCTCTTCGGGAGCGAGGAGCAGAAAAAGAAGTACCTGCCCCGGATAGCCAGGGGGGAGGCACTGGCGGCCTTTGCCCTGACCGAGGCCAACGCCGGCAGCGACGCGGCCGGTATTGAGACGACCGCCGCCCGGGACGGGGATCATTTTGTTCTGAACGGCACCAAGCAGTGGATCACCAACGGCGGCGAAGCCGAGATTTACACGGTGGTCGCCATGACCAACAAGTCGCGCGGCGCCCGGGGCGCCAGCGCCTTCATAGTGGAAAAAGGAACGCCCGGTTTCGACTTTGGCAAGAAGGAGAAGAAGCTGGGTATCCGGGCCTCGGCCACCCGGGAGCTGGTCTTCCAGGATTGCCGGGTGCCCAAGGAGAACCTGCTGGGCCGGGAGGGCACCGGTTTCCTGGTGGCCATGCGGACCTTTGACGCTTCCCGTCCCGGCGTGGCGGCCCAGGCCCTGGGCATCGCCCAGGGGGCGTTGGACGAGGCCCTGCAGTATGTGCGCACCCGAGTCCAGTTCGGCAAGCCGATCGGAAGCTTCCAGGCCGTCCAGCACATGCTGGCCGACATGGCGACTCAGATCGAGGCCGCCCGAGCCCTGATTTACTCCACCAGCCGCATGTACGACGCCGGCGTCGGCGACACCAGCAAGGAATCGGCGATGAGCAAGCTTTTCGCTTCCGATGTCGCGATGCGGGTTACCACCGATGTCGTCCAGATCTTTGCCGGTTACGGCTACATGAAGGATTACCCGGTGGAAAAGATGATGCGGGATGCCAAGATCACCCAGATCTACGAGGGTACCAATCAGATCCAGCGCAACGTCATCGGGCTGGAACTGATCAAGGAAGCCGCCCGGCGCCATAAGTGACGGCGTTCCGGGCGTGCTGTTTTCCGGCCACCCCATCCGCGTGAGACTGGACAAATACCTCAGCGAGACCACCGGCCAATCGCGCCAGCATATCCAGCGGCTGATCGCTTCCGGCCGCGTGCTGGTCAACGGAAGACCGGCGCGCAAGAATCAGCCGGCCGGGCCTGACGACCGGATCGAGATCACCTGGCCGGAGGCCGAGGCCGACGGACTGGCCGCGGAAAACATACCGCTGGCGATCCTTTACCAGGATGCGGACCTGGCCGTTATAGACAAGCCGGCCGGCCTGGTAACCCATCCCTATGGACGCGTCATTTCCGGGACGCTCGTCAACGCTCTGCTTTACCACCTTTCCGGATTGTCCGGGATCGGCGGAGTGCGCCGGCCCGGTATCGTGCACCGTCTGGACCGGGAGACCAGCGGACTGATGGTGGTGGCCAAGAATGATTTCAGCCACCGGTTCCTGAGCAATGAGTTTCGGAGCCGCCGGGTGCACAAGAAATACCTGGCCTTCGTCAAGGGCGTGATCCCCTGGAAGGAACAGGAGGTTTGCCTGCACCTGAACCGGAAACGCGGCCAGGGATTGAAGATCGGCCTCGATCTCCGGGGCGGCCGCGAAAGTCAGACAAGGCTGGCGGTAAGCCGCCGCTTCCCCCGGGCCAGCCTGGTGGAGGTTTTTCCGCGCACCGGAAGGACCCACCAGATCAGGGTGGTGCTAAGTTTCCTGGGTTTCCCGATCATCGGAGACCGTACTTACGGGCGCCCCCAGCCGATTGACCGCCTGATCGGCCGCCAGGCCCTGCACGCGGCCGAACTTTCATTCACCCATCCCCGATCCGGCGACAAACAGGTTTTTCATTCACCCCTGCCGGAAGATCTGGCCAAGCTGGCGGCTGACTTGACCGGATGGAATACTTGAGTTATAATATCATTCTTGTAAGTTTCCTTTTCGAAGGGCCAAAACAGCGTTTTTCCTTTTATTTACTGGTGTTTTCGCGTTTTTGGCGGCCGGGGAAAGTAACGCCCGGAGCTCAAGCCCATGTAGCTCAGTCGGCAGAGCACATGCATGGTAAGCATGAGGTCACCGGTTCGATTCCGGTCGTGGGCTCAGAAGGTTCCGGAATGGTGCGAGCCATAACGGTATTCTGAAGACGGAGGAACGGCATGGCGAAGGAAAAGTTTGAGCGGGGGGACAAGCCGCACGTCAACATAGGGACGATCGGGCACGTTGACCACGGGAAGACGACTCTGACGAGCGCGATCACCTCGATTCTGGCGAAGGCGGGCAAGGCGAGTTTTCTGAAGTACGAAGACATTGACAAGGCGCCGGAGGAGAAGGAGCGGGGCCTGACGATCAACATCACGCACGTTGAGTACCAGACGGACAAGCGTCACTACGCGCACATAGACTGTCCGGGCCACGCCGACTACATCAAGAACATGATCACGGGGGCGGCTCAGATGGACGGGGCGATCCTGGTGGTTTCGGCGGCCGACGGTGCGATGCCGCAGACGCGGGAGCACATTCTGCTGGCGCGGCAGGTCGGGGTGCCGGCGATTGCGGTGTTCATGAACAAGGTTGACATGGTGACCGACCCGGAGCTGCTGGACCTGGTTGAGCTGGAGGTGCGGGACCTGTTGAGCAAGTATGAATTTCCGGGCGACCAGATTCCGATCGTGAAGGGTAGCGCGGTTGAGGCGCTGAACTGCGGTTGCGGGAAGCGGGAGTGCCCGAAGTGCGGCCCGATCTGGAGTTTGATGGACGCGGTTGACTCGTATATTCCGGACCCGGTGCGTGACATAGACAAGCCGTTTCTGCTGTCGGTCGAGGACGTGTTCACGATCACCGGTCGGGGCACGGTGGCGACGGGCCGGGTGGAGCGGGGCCGGGCCAAGGTAGGCGACGAGGTTGAGATCGTGGGATTGACGCGGGAGTTGAAGAAGTCGGTGGTCACCGGGATCGAGATGTTCCGCAAGACGCTTGACGAGGGCGTGGCTGGGGACAACCTGGGGGTGCTGCTGCGGGGCGTCGAGAAGGACGAGGTGCGGCGCGGCCAGGTGGTGGCGATTCCGGGGAGCATCACGCCGCACACCAAGTTCAAGGCGCAGGTATACGTATTGTCGAAGGACGAAGGTGGCCGGCACACGCCGTTTTTCCCGAAGTACCGGCCGCAGTTTTATTTTCGGACCACGGACGTGACCGGGAGCATTACGCTGCCGGCCGGGGTGGAGATGGTGATGCCGGGCGACAACGCCAACATCGAGGTTGAGCTGATCACGCCGATCGCGATGGAGAAGGGCCAGCGTTTCGCGATCCGCGAGGGCGGCCACACCGTCGGCGCCGGCGCGGTCACCGACGTCATCGAGTGAGACCAACATGCGCGAACTGATAACCCTGGAATGCGGCGAATGCCATCGCCGGAATTATAATTCCACCCGGGACAAGAAACAGAAGAAGGAGCGGCTGGAAGCCAGGAAATACTGCCGCGCCTGCCGAAAACATACTTTGCACCGCGAAACCAAGTGAGTTTTGACGGAGGCGGAGACGACAAATTTAGGCCTGTAGCTCAATTGGCAGAGCAACGGACTCCAAATCCGTAGGTTGGGGGTTCAACTCCCTCCGGGCCTGCGTACATGGAAAAACTGATTCTTAGATTGCGGGTTTACTTCGACGGCGTCAAGTCGGAATTCAGGAAGATTTCCTGGCCCCAGCGCAAGGCGCTCGAGCAGCTGACGGCTTTCGTGCTCTTCCTGGTGCTGATTCTGGCGCTTTTTGCCGGTATCCTGGACGAGTTTTTTTCGCGTTTGATAAGGCTCATCCTGGGATAACCGGCCGTTCTTTTCACCGGTATCCTTTGCCTGGGCCAACGAGACCCTTATGACTAACTGGTTTGTTCTGCACATCCGCAGCGGGCAGGAGAAGAAAGTCAAGCGCTACCTGGAAAACCTCCAGGCGAAGCTGCCGGACCAGGTGAAGCGCGTGCTGCTGCCCACCGAGCAGGTGACCGAGATGTCCGAGGGTGAAAAGAAGATCAAGAGCCAGTATTTCATGCCCGGTTACATGATCCTGGAACTGGAAGACAACGAGGAGATTCTGCACGAGATCCAGACGATTCCAGGCATCCTCGGGTTCCTGGGGGACGGCAAAAACCCGGCCCCCCTCTCCGAGGAGGAGGTCAAGAACATCCTTTCCCTGGTGGAAGAACGCAAGGAAAAGCCGCTGCTGCAGTATGAATTTGCCCGCGGCGACCAGGTTGAGATAAGGGACGGCCCCTTCGCCAACTTCAGCGGCCTGGTCGAAGAGGTCAACAGCGAAAAAGAAAAGATAAAGGTAAGCGTTTCAATCTTCGGGCGTTCTACCCTGGTGGAATTGGACGTCTGGCAGGTGGAGAAGGTCTAATATGGCCAAGAAAGTCAAGACCGTGGTGAAATTACAGCTGTCCGCCGGACAAGCTACGCCGGCACCCCCGGTGGGAACCGCGCTCGGTCCGCACGGGGTGAACATCATGGAGTTCTGCAAGCAGTTCAACGAGGCGACCCGCGGCAAGGAGGGTTCCATCATTCCGGCCGTCCTCACCATTTACGAAGACCGCAGCTTCACCTTCAAGCTGAAAACGCCGCCGGCCTCCGACCTGCTTAAAAAGGCGGCCGGGCTGGCCAAGGGCAGCGGTCAGACCGGAAAAGAGATCATCGGCAGTGTGACGCGCGAACAGGTCGCGGAAATTGCCAGGCTGAAGATGACGGACCTCAACGCCTCGGACCTGGAGATGGCCGTTCGGATTATCGAGGGCACCGCCCGGAGTCTGGGTTTGGAAATCAAGGAGTAAGGCATGAAGAAGCGGTCGAAGCGTTACCAGGAAAACAGCCGGAAATTGACCGGCGACAAGACTTACACCCCGGTCGAGGCGCTCGGATTGCTGAAAGAGGCGCCGGCGGCCAAGTTTGACGAAACGGTCGAGATTTCGCTTCGCCTGGGCGTGGATCCCAAGAAGAGCGACCAGATGGTGCGCGGCACCGCCATCCTTCCTCACGGCACCGGCAAGAGCATCCGGGTGCTGGCCCTGGTGGCCGACAACCGGATGGACGAGGCCCGGGAGGCCGGCGCCGATTTCGTTGGCGCCCAGGAATACATCCCCAAAATCGCCGGCGGCTGGCTTGATTTCGACGTGGCCGTAACCACTCCCGATATGCTGCGGGAAGTGGCCAAGCTGGGTAAAACCCTCGGTCCGCGCGGATTGATGCCGAGTCCCAAGAACGGCACGGTTACCACCGACATCGGCCGGACCATCAAGGAACTGAAATCCGGCCGGGTCGAGTTTCGGATGGACAAGAACGGCAACGTTCACCTGGTGATCGGCAAGATTTCCTTCGAACCGGCCTCTCTGCTGGAAAATTTCAACGCCGCCATGGACGCCTTGCTGGCCAGCCGGCCGGCCGCGGTCAAGGGGGCGTTCATCAAGAAGGCCTACCTGAGCACCACCATGAGCGCCTCCCTGCCTCTCGTCCTGGAAAACAAATAGTCGTTTTTAACATAAACTGAAAATAAGCTAAAGAGAGGGCCCGAAGATGGCAGTCAAGACCAGGAAAAAAGGCCTCTCCCGGGAAGCGAAGTCGGCCCGGGTGGAGGTTCTGAAGCAGGAGGTGGCTGAGGCCTCAATGGTTATTTTTACCGGGTTGACGGGTATCCCGGCCATGGATATCACCGAGTTCCGCAAGCAGCTGCGCAAGCAGGGCGGGCGGCTCCGAATCTGCAAAAACAACGTGCTTTTCCGCGTCTTCGACCAGCTGGAAGAGTCCGAAATCGCCCCGCTGATTTCGGGTTCGACCGGGCTGATCATCCTGAAGCAGGGCGACGAAATGCTCCTGGCGCGGACGATTTACGATTTTCTCCGCGAGCGCGAGGAGAAATTCATGCCCCGGGGCGGTTTTCAATATGGGATGGCGGTAAGTGTCGAACAACTGCGGATGCTTTCGAAACTGCCGGGGCGGGAAGCGGTGCTGGCCCAGTTCCTGGGCGCGCTCAGCGGTCCGATTTCGAACTTTATTTATATTCTTCAGGCCGTGCCTCAGCAGACGGTTTCGGTTCTGAAGCAGATCAGCGAGAAGGAACCGTCCTAAATTTCCGGGGAATGATTTTTAAAGAACTGGAAAATCGCATAACAAGTGGAAAGGAGTCACGATGGCTGACGAAGTGAAGTTGGGGAAGGACGAACTGGTTGAGGCGATTGCCAAGCTTACGGTGCTGGAGCTTTCCGAGTTGACCAAGGCCCTCGAGGAGAAGTTCGGGGTCAGCGCGGCCATGCCGATGATGGCCGCCGGTGCCCCGGCCGCCGGTGCCGCTCCCGCGGCCGCGGCCGAGGAGAAGACCAGCTTTACCGTTATCCTGGCCGAAGCCGGCGCCAACAAGATTCCGGTGATCAAGGAAGTCCGGGCGATCACCAACCTCGGGCTCAAGGAGTCCAAGGACCTGGTCGAGGGTGCGCCCAAGCCGGTCAAGGAAAATGTGGGCAAGGAAGAAGCCGAGGAGATCAAGAAGAAGCTGGAGGCCGTCGGAGCCAAGGTCGAAGTCAAGTAAACCGGTCCGGTTGCCATCGCCCGTTTCCTTTTTCCGGCAGTCGTTCACCCTTCTCGGAGTGAAACGAGTCAGCGTAAATTTATGAAAAGAGCAGAATCGTTATACGGCGGGAAAAACAGGCTGTCCGAACCGGACATCCCGAACCTTTTGGAAGCGCAGCTTGATTCTTACCGAGCTTTTCTCCAGGAGGGTGTCTCCCCGGATAAACGCCGCCAGGACCGCGGCCTCGAGTCGGTCTTCCACAAGATATTTCCCCTCAGCAACAACGAGGGGACGCTGCGGCTCGAATATTCCCATTACCTGCTGGAAACGCCGCCTTACACTCCCGAGGAGTGCAAAGAGAAGGGATTGACCTGGGGTTCGGCGCTCCGGGTTTGCCTGCGGCTGGTCAAGCTCCAGAAGGGAACCGGGGAACTGGTCCAGGTCAAGGAGGCCAAGGAAGTCTTCCTGGGCACGATTC
>JAKJFK010000086.1 GCA_022704925.1 candidate division TA06 bacterium
CGGCCTTCGACCGCCTCTTCAGCGGCTCAAACCTCCGGACCGCGGGCAGCCGCCAGGAGGAGACCGGCCTCATCGAGTCACACCGCCAGTTCACCGAGCGGGAGTTCGGGGGCGAAAGAGCCCGGGCCGAGTACGGCCGCGGCCGGGCCGCCTACCTGCCCCGGCTCGACTACCTCTACCGGCCCCGCGCCTTCCAGAGCCGCTACCACGTCTTCTACGACGGCATCGACAGCCGCTACTGGAAGGAGCCGCTCAACCGGGACGAAATCCTGGCCGAACTCGAGTGGCTCTACCCGGACTGCCGGCCGCTCCGGGTGGCCGAGGCCCCGGAACTGCGCCTCGATTACCTGGCCTGGCCGGACGGCCGGCTGGGCGCCGCCCTGCTGCGCTGCGGAACGCTGGCCGGCCCGGCCGACCTGCGCCTGGGCGTCCGGGCCGCCGCGGCGCCGCTGGATGGCGAATTATGGCGCCCGGGCGATGAAAGGCCCCTCAAACTGGCGTGGCGGCGGGAGAAGGATTACTTCGAGACCGGCCTGGCCGGAGTCGGCCGCCACGGGGTGGTCCGCTGGCGGCTGAAAGAGTAGCCGGCAACCGGATAAAAAAAAGGAGGAGCCGGGTCTTCAAACCGCTGAAGGCCCGGCTCCTCCTTTTATCCCGGCCGACCGCCGCCGTTACCGGCCGGTCCAGTAAACCGCGAAGGGCGAGCCGGCCGTGCTGATGTAGTAGGGTCCGAACTGATCGGTGTTGCCGCTCTCGACATGGCCGTCGGCGAAGAGGAAGTTGGCCTGGCCGTAGTGGCGTTCATAATCGACCGGCCGCTCGGAGTTGCTGAGTGAATAGGTGCTGGAGGTCCTGACCTCCCCCACGTAGATGAACTTGTCCAGGCTCAGGCCCAAGTTCTCCAACTTGTTGGTCGTCACCAGGCCGCCCGCCCAGCCCCGGTAGTTGATGCCGTAAATCCGATAAGCTGTCCGGGGGGAGGGGCAAATCACCAGTTTGTGAACCTTCATCCGGTTCCAGATATCGGTGGCGGTGCCGTCCTGGTTGATGCCCAGGTAGGGCGAGAGCTGCCCCAGCCAGCCGTTCATGCCGCCGCCGCCGAAAGCCCCCTGGTTGCAGGGCGGGTAGCCGTCCCAGTCGTTGATGTACTGGTGGAAGGCCAGGCCCAGCTGCTTCAGGTTGGCCATGCAGGTGGCCTGCTGGGCCCGGCCCCGGGCCCGGGAGAGGGCCGGCAGCAGCATCGCCGCCAGGATGCCGATGATCGCAATCACCACCAGCAGTTCTATCAGGGTAAACCCTTTCTTTCGTCCCATCGTCGAATCCCTCCCGCTCAAAAGGCCATGTAGGCCGGGTACTTGTTGGTGGTGTCGCCCCGGAACCCGTTGATAACCGCCTTCTGGTTGCCGCCGACCACGCCCAGGAAGTAGCCCTGGTTGCCATCGACCACCTTGACCGGCAGCCATTCCACGTTGCCCTTCCAGTACATCACGTTCATCCCCATCCAGTGGTTGCACTGGGCCTGCCCCTTGTAGGTGTAGTCGCCGTTCCAGTAGATGCCGGCGGTCCGCTGGGCCGAGGTCGGGTAGGGGATGTCGTCCGGGCCGGAGCCGGCGGCCGGCGCTGTGTAGCTGTAATGCTTGTCGCACATCAGCACCAGTTCGTTCGGGTAGCGATCGCGCAGCTTGACGCCGCAGGTGTAGGCGTAGGCGATGTTGGCCGCCTTCAGGTCGCCGGCGCTGTTCATAACCGCCTTCTTGTAGGAGCCGGACGGGCAGATGAAGATCCCGGCGTCCTTGACGTAGCCGTTGGCCCAGAGCAGGCGCAGGCAGCAGGTCGCCCAGGCCCGCGGGTGCCAGGTATCCATGCTGTCGAAGGTGTAGACGGGCTGGCCGTTGGCGTCGGTCAGGCCGTCGTAGGGGAACCACTCGTCGAAATCCTGGGCATACATGTAAAGGCAGGTGTAGAGGTTCTTCAGGTTGCTGATGCAATTGGCCTGCCGGGCTTTCTCCCGCGCGTTGGCCAGGGCCGGCAGCAGGAGCGCCGCCAGGATGGCGATGATGGCGATGACCACCAGCAGTTCGATCAGGGTAAAACCTCGCTTCTTCATCGCAGACCTCCGGATGACCTCGATACTGAAACGATCCGTTCACCGTTCCGAAAATTTCTCCGCCCGGCCGCTCACCCCCTTTCGACAATCAATATGCGTATTGTCAAGTTAAAAACTCGAGATTGTTAATGATACTTTTCTTATACCCTTACCAATCCGAAATGTAAAGGGGCGACCGGGGCGGGCGCCCCCTTTCCAGAAAAGCGGCCGAAGGAAGTGGCGGGACGGGAGGGGGAGAAAAAAAGCGCCGGGAGGTTGAAAAGAAGCCTCCCGGCGCCGATATCCCGATTTAGCTTGCTTAACTATCCCTTACCAAGCCCGCGGTCCGTACCACTTTTTGAGCCGGCCGCCGTTGCGCCAGCCGGCGTTGTTATAGGCGTTAACCGCCGGCCAGTAGTTGGCGTAGGTTCCATACCGGCCGGTGCCGGTGCCGGAGAAGGAGTCGCAGGGCTTGAATTCCACGTTGCCTAAGGCGTAAAGAAAGTTTCCGCCCACGTAGCCGTGGTTATTTCGGGCGCCGCCCCGGGCGTAGTAGCGAAGCCCGTTGTGGTAAGTGGCGCAGCGGCTTTCGGATCCCGGCTGGTTCTCGTAAGGATCGGTGTATAACTCCTGTTGCCCCCGATCCAGCAGGAGGACGATGCGCTCCGGCTGTTCGACCTTGGTGGAGACAAAATCGGTGTTCCGGTAGCCGACTGCGAAGGCGTAACTGCAACGGATATTCTTGTTGCCGACGGCGACAAAATCGCTGTAACTGGCCGCCGGTACCTGGTTGACGTTGTCGCCCGGGCAGAGGAAGACCTTGGTGTTCTTGACGTAGTTGCCCGAAATGAGCAGCGCCAGGGAGCCCTTGGCCGTGGCCGCGAACTGGGTGTCCGCGCCCGGCAGCAACAGGCTCAACTCCTTGTCGTGGGGATACCAGCCATCGTAGTCGTTGGCGTAGAGTTCCAGGGCCAGGTGAAGCTGCTTCAGGTTGTTCTGGCAGGAGGCGATCAGCGACCGTTCCCGGGCCCGGGCCAGGGCCGGCAGCAGCATCGCCGCCAGAATCGCGATGATGGCGATCACCACCAGCAATTCTATGAGCGTGAATCCTTTTCGTTTCATCTTTAATCTCTCCAATTATTCCTTAATGATTATTATTCCGTGGGCGACCAGGGATAGACAGCCGAGTTGGCCGGCGCGTCGGCCCGCGAAAGGTTCTCCACGTGGCCGTCCAGGAAGAGAAAGTTCATCCGGCAGTCCAGGGGAATGCCGCTGGAATCCTTCTCTCCGGTCGGGTTGAAGCTGTGGCGATACCAGTTGCACAAGGTCTGTTCGCCGCCGGTCGCGCCGACCAGGAAGTTGGTCCCGCTCGAGTTCCGGTCGGTCAGGTAGGCAAACCGCTCCGGCCGCTCGACCGCGTTGAGTTTTGGGTCGCTGCCGCTGCCGAAGGTCCGGTAGTTGTACCCGTAGTGCGGTATGTTGACGTTGGCGTAGGTCTTCTCGGACGGGCACTTGCCGACATTCTGGTTAGTGATGAACTTCGCGTTGACCAGCTTCACGAAGAAGTTGTTGGTGTTGCCGCCGGACTCGCCGGGCATGATGCCGTCGAAATTCTCGGCGTACATCCGGGCCGCCAGCCCGATCTGCTTCAGATTATTAATGCAATTGACCACCCGCGCCCGTTCCCGGGCCCGGGCCAGGGCCGGCAGCAGCATCGCCGCCAATATAGCGATGATCCCTATGACCACCAGCAATTCAATCAGGGTGAAACCTCGTTTCTTCATGGACTGCCTCCAATGATGATAATGATGTTATCCGAACTCAAAAAGAGCAGAATCGGCCGTCGATCTCTCTCCATCACCTCCTTTCTCAATAATCAAACCCCCGAAATTCCGGAGGCGTTATCCGCCTTAAATCTACTCTATTTTTTCACACCGGGACCCATTTGTCAAGTAGCGGCTGAAAAGGTTGCCGTCTCAAATTCTCACGCTCTTTCTATTGCCTGTTTTCTCAATATGTTTGTTTAAGTGTTATGGCGGTTCCCGCCGTCACGCCCCGGCCGGTCGAACCGCGGATCTTCCGCCGGGGAAGACGCCGGCCGGTTTCCGGAAGAGGCATTTGTTCAATCGGCCATTAGTATAGTAATATATAAGGACAGGAAAGCGCAACTTCCCTCCCGCGGTTCCCTCTTAAACCATGAGCCGGCCCGGCTCCATCGGCCCGACCAAACCGGCGGACTGGCATGAAAAAAGCGGTAGCGAGCGGTTCATACGAAGTCAACGGAAAGCGGCTGGAGCGTTTCTCCCGGCGGGAGAGCGGCCGGGCGATCCTTTTCCGGACCGTCCAGCCGGAGGGGATTGAAATAACGGTGACCGTCCGCCGGCGCCGGGGAAGGAGCGGCGGCCTGGAGATATCCCACCGAATCGCCAACCGCTCGAAGCGGGAACTCGTCCTGGGCGCCTGTCAACCCTTCTCAATCGAATTTTCCAGTTCCGATCCGGCCGAAGTGCGCCTCTTCCTCAACTCCGGGAACCCGGACAATACCTGCGTGGCCCGGGCCGGCGCGCGGCCCCCCTTCCCCAAGAATTCCATCCGCTGGCTGCCGGCCGACGCCGAACGGCTGGTCCATACCGGGATGGATTTCATGCTGGCCTTCGACCCGGAGAGCAGGCAAGCGCTCATCTGCCACGCGCTGACTTTTCAGAGCGACTCGCCCTTCTTCACCTGCCCCGCGCCCCGGCCGGGCGAAACCGGGCTGCGGCTGGAACTGCGCGGGGATTACCGGGGCTTCCGCCTGAAGCCGGGGGAACGGCTGGAAGGCGACCGCTACCTGGTCCGGCGGGGACGCGATCCATTCCGGCTGCTGGAAGAAATGGCTGATGAACTCGCCCGGGCCAACCGAACCCGGCTGCCCCGGGAAACGCTTTGGGGCTGGTGCTCCTGGTACTCGCGGGCGCAGGAAATCAACCGCCGCTACGTAATCGACTCGGCCCGCCTGATGCAGAAACGGCTGGGCGGCCGGGGCCGGCCCCTGGTCCTGGTCGACCACGGCTGGCAGGCGGCCCGGGGCACTCTCGGCCGCCACGAACAGAGCGACCGGCGCTTCCCGGGCGGCATGAAGCGGCTGGCCGGCGAAATACGGGCGCTTGGGGGCCGGCCGGCCATCTGGTTCTCACCGGTCCGCTACAACGGGGCGTCTCCCTTTCTCAAGGCCCACCCGGAGGCAGCCCTGCGCGAAGCGCGGTCGGACGAAGCCCTGAAGTACCGGGAACGGCCCGACGAGAACGGCCAGGCTTCCTACTTCCTGGACCCGACCCACCCCCAGACCCGCCGCGAGGTGGTCCGATGCCTGGAACGCTTCTCCGGCTGGGGATACGATTACGTGAAGGCGGACTATGTCGAGATACCCGACTGGTTCGCCTACCGCCACCACGACCGCCGAACGGCGGCCAACGGGCCGGTCAACCGGGCCCTCTTCGAAACGATTTACCCGGCGGCCCGGCGGCTGGAAATGCGGGTGCTGGCCTGCATCACCTTCAACGACCGCCTGGCCGGGCTGAAGGACGACCAGCGCGTCGCCCACGATACCAACCCGGCGGCCGGCCCCGGCCACCTGGCCGCGATGGCGACCACCGTCTTCTCCCGATACTTCTACCACCGGCGCCTCCAGCACAATGACCCGGACTGCCTCTGCCTGACCGGGCGGCCGCCGAAGAAACCGGAGATGAGCGAGGGAGAGGCCCGGCTGCGCACCCTGGTCGTCTTCCTCTCCGGCGGCACCATCCTGCTCGGCGACGATCCGGCCCTGGTGCCGGAGGAACGCTTCGACCTGTTCCGGCGCTGCCTGCCGGTCTTCGGCCGGACCGGCCGGCCGCTGGACCTCTTCGAGGCCGACGGCGTGCCGGCGGTGCACCGGCTGGAGGTGCCCGATTACGGTGACGGCCGCGTCCTGGCCGCCTTCACCAACTTCACCGGCCAGCCGCGCACCTTCCGCCTGGAGGCGGCCGCGCCGGATCTCCGGCGGCCGGCCGCCGGGCTGGAACTCTTCTCCGGCCGGGAATTCCGCCTCGAAGCCGGGGAAAGTTCCGTGACCGTGCCGCCCCTGGACGCCGCCCTCTACCTGCTGGTGCCGGAACTCGGGCACCCCTGGCTGACCGGCACCGACCGCCACTGGACCGGCGGCTTCAAGGGCGTGGTGGACCGGCTGGCCTGGGAGCCGGCCGGCCGCGTGCTTCGATTCCGCTTCCGGAATCTCTTCAAGCATCCGGAGGCCCGTTTCTGGATCCAGTGGCCAAAGGGATACCGGCCGGCCGGGGTGAGGACCTCCGGCGCCGCCGCGGCCTGGGAGGCCGGCGGGGTGCTCCGGCTGGCGCGGCCCTCGATCAGCGAAAACATTCAAATATCATTCAAAACCGGGGAGGTTCAAAAAGATGTCTGAAGATAAATACCACCGCGAAATTTCGGCGCCGGCCTGGTCGACCCCGCCGCTGGAGGACCACAAGGGACACCGGCTCACGCAGGTTGCGGACGCGGACTTCTTTAAAAAAGGCCTGAAGGTCTTCTTCGGCGATGTCCACATCCACACCAATTACTCCCGCTGCGGCTTCCCGAACAACGGCAGCATCGCCGAGAACCTGGCCTACGCCCGCGAGGAGAGCCGGCTGGACTTCGCGGCGATCGCCGACCACGCCGAGCACCTGGAGCCAAAGCAGTACCCGGGCTACTGCCGGGAGGTGGAGGCCGGCAACGAGCCGGGCCGCTTCGTCACCCTGCCGGCCTTCGAATGGGCCAGTCACACCCTGCCGACCAACGGCCACCGGGTCGTCTACTTCCGGGAGCGCTTCGGGCCGCTCATGGGCGGCAAGGATCCCCGCTACGACACCCCGCGCAAGTTGGCCCTGGCCCTGCGCCGAATCCGGCAGGGGGTGATCGCCCCGCGCCACCACCCGACCTACGTCAATGACTGGCGCAGTGTGGATCCGGACTTCGAACCGGTGATCGAAATCCACTCCGAGTGGGGCTCCAGCGAACGGGATGGCGGGCCGCTGGCCCCTTCGCCGGGCCGCTGGCCGGTCTGGCCGGGCAATTATGTCCAGGACGGCCTGGTCCGCGGCCACCGCTTCGGCTTCATCGGCGGCGGCG
>JAKJFK010000087.1 GCA_022704925.1 candidate division TA06 bacterium
ACCGAGGCGGTCCACCGCCGCAAACCCGGCTGCCTGGTCTGCAGCAACTGGCTCTACTCGGTCCGCCAGCCGGAGGAGGTCAGCCTGCCGGTGGATTACCTGAGCGGCGACTTCACCCCCTCCTTCGGCTGCGAGCGGGCGGCCATCGAGGCCCGCTTCCTGGCAAGCCGGGGCCTGACCTGGGACCTGATGGCCTGGGGCTTCTACGGCCCGGCCGAAAAGTACCCCTGGGAATTCAAGACGGCCGAACACCTCCAGCAGGAGGCGGCCGAGGTGATCGCCAACGGCGGCGGCCTCTTCGTTTACGACGTGCCGATCCGCTCCGGCCGGCTGACCGGATGGCACCAGGACATCCTGGCCGAGGTGGCCCGCTTCTGCCGGGACCGCCAGCCCTACTGCCAGGGAACCGAATCGCTCCCCCAGGCCGCCCTGCTCCACAACTCTCTCGACTACTACAACAACAACGACCCGCTTTACAAGCTGGCCCGGGCCACCGAGCACGTGGAGGGCGCCCTGCAGTCGCTGCTGGAAAACCACTGCCACGTGGACATTCTCAACGAGAAGGCCCTGGCGGAACGGATAGAAGAGTACCCGCTGGTGGTGCTGCCGGAGGTGGAAGAGCTGCCGGAGGAATTCCTGGCCGCCTGCGGCCGTTATGTCCGGAAGGGCGGCCACCTGCTGGTAAGCGGCGAACGGTCGGCGGCCCGGCTGGGAAAGGTGCTGGGCGTCGAACCGGAGGGAGAGGCGTCGGAACGGACCGCCGGCCTGCCGGTCGAGCGGCAGGTGGTCATGGCGACCGGCCGCTGGCAGCCGGTTAAGACCGCCGGCGGCCGCGTTCTCGCTTATGAGCAGGAACTGGACGGACGGCGGGTCGAGCCGGCCCGGCCGCTGGCGACGATCCACCGTCTCGGCCGGGGCAAAGCGGTCGGCATCTACGGGCCGGTCTTCCGCAACTTCTTCAACACCCGTTCCCCCCGCCTGCGCGCCTTCCTCGGCCGGGTGCTGGCCGAAATGGACAACCCGCACCTGATCAGGGTGTCGGCCCCGCCGCGGATCGAGGTGATCCTGCGCCGGGATGAGAAGCGGATCCTGGTGCACCTGCTGAACCGGAGCGCCGGCCACCCGCTTTCCAACCGGAACCACGCGGTCGAAGAGGTGCCGCCGGCCGGCCCGGTCGGACTCAGTCTTCCGCTGGCGGAACGGCCGAAGCGGGTCCGCCTGGCGCCCGGCCGTGGACGCTGCGGCGCCCGCTGGCGGAACGGACGCCTGGAGGTAACGGTGGCCGCCGTCGGCGTCCACCAGGTCGTGGTGGTGGAACTGGGCCGGAAGAAGAAAGGCCGGACTTAATAATTTTCGGCCAGCAATTCAAAATAGGCCTGCGGATGGCGGCAGGCCGGGCACTCCCTGGGCGCCTCGCCGCCTTCGAAGACGTAACCGCAGTTGGTGCAGTGCCACTTCACCGGCGCCGGCTTCTTGAAGACTTGGTCCGCATCAAGGTTGGCGGCCAGTTTCCGGTAGCGGGACTCGTGGAACTTCTCAACCTTGGCCACCTGCTCGAAGGTCCGGGCGATCTCCGGGAACCCCTCGTCGCGGGCGGCTTTGGCAAAGTCGGCGTAGATAGTACTCCATTCCATCTTTTCGCCGTCGGCGGCCGCCTGCAGGTTGGCCCGGGTGTCCTCGATCGTCCCGGCCGGGTAGCCGGCGGTGATGGTAACCTCGCCGCCTTCCAGGGCCTTGAAGAAGAGCTTGGCATGCTCCTTCTCGTTCTCGGCCGTCTCCAGGAAGATGTTCTTGATCTGCACGTAACCGGCCTTGGCGGCCACGCTGGCGAAGTAGGTGTAGCGGTTGCGGGCCTGCGACTCGCCGGCGAAGGCGGCCAGCAGGTTTTTCTCGGTCTGCGTGCCCTTGACTGACTTGCCCATGCTCCCCTCCTTGTTTAATAAAATTCCAGGATTTAAAACGAGTTAGTATTAAATATTATAACTGACCGGCACCCGCCCCGGCAAGGAGAAACCAGGGAGGCCTACCGGAGGTACGCCGACGACGGCGCCGACGCGGCCAACAAGGCTGGCCGGGCCGAAGACAGGCCGGGATCAGTAGCGGCCCAGCTCCTTGGCCAGATCCGTAATCCGCCGGAAATCCTCCAGGCTGACGGCGTCGGGGACCGAGTGGTCGGAGGCAAAGATGTAGCCGCCCGATTCCTTCATCCGGGGCACCAGCCGCCGGATCTCGGCCTCGATCAGGTCCGGCTTGTCCCAGAGCGTGGCATTGATCCCGCCCTTGAAGGTCATCCGCGAGCCGAATTCCCGTTTCAGGGCCAGCGGGTCCACGCCGGCCTTGACCTCCAGCGGGTTGAGGGCGTCCAAGCCGATCCCGGCCAGTTCCGGAATGAAGGGGCGGATATCCCCGCAGGAGTGGAGATGGGCCCGGACGTCGTGGCCATGGGCCCAGTCGATCGCCTTCTTGTGCGCCGGCTTGAGCAGGTCGCGGTAGGTCCGGACCGAGAAGAACTGGTTGTGCTTGTAGCCCATGTCGTCGTACCAGTGAACCTCGTCGAACCGGTAGCCGGCCGCCCAAACCTTCTCCAGCATCACCAGCTGGACGTCGAGCAGAAAATTGAACATGTCCCGGCACCACTCCGGTTCCTCGATCATGGCCACCAGCAGCCGCTCGGTGCCGACCATGTGCGAGTGGGTGATATCGAAACCAAACCAGAGGCCGGCCGAGATCCAGAGTCCGGCGGCCTTCCAGCGCGGGTAATTTTCCTTGAGGCGCTCCCAGGGGATGCGGTCTTCGGCCGGCTCGATGAGTCGGCGCGCCTCGGCCCAGGTGGCGGGCGAAACGACCCGGAAGTCGAGGAACTGGGGTGTGGAAGTGGCCTGTTTCCAGCGCTTGACCGTCACCCCCCAGACCGAGGTGGCGATGGTATACTCATCGGTCTCTTCGAGCACCGTGACCGGGTAGCGGGGGCTGTTGTCGATCGAAAAGCCGGCCACCCGGTCGAGGTCGAAAAATTCGGTGAAATCTACGTTTTCCGGCATGCCTTCGCGCCGCCAGCGCTGGATGGTGGTCGACCAGGGGGCATCGACGATCGGGATCCGGTCGGCCTCCCGGTGGCCGAAGATCCGGGCGAAGCGTTCGTGCGAAGTCAGTTTCTTCATTCGGACTCCTTGGTGGAGGTCAGGCCCGGGTCACCCAGACCGGCGACGACCAGGCATACTGGCCGTTCAGCTGGGAGGCCCTCAGGTAGAAGTAGTTAAGACCCTTATCCAGGCGCAGGTTCCGGAACCGGCGTCCGACCCGGTAGCCGGACTCCGGCACCGCCCGGTGGAGCTTGATCTTGCGGCAGTTGAGGATGTATGGATCGGGATTGCCGATGCTCTCTCCGTCCAGGCCGAATTCCTTCCGGATGCGCGCCTCCGATTCCCGGATGAGTGGGACGAACCGAGTCCCGGCCAGCAGTTCGCCAATTTCGGCCCGAAAGCGCAGCCCCTCGATATCGAAATCCAGTCCCGTCCCGGCCCCGCCCTCGATTTCGAATACCAGGCCCTGCTGGATGTTGGTCGGGCTGGAATCGTACTTGACCCGGCTGGCCAGTTCGAAGTGGCTGCGGCCGGGTGCGGCCAGCACCGCCCGCTGCCCGGGCAGGGTAAAGCGATTCTCCAGGCCGGCCAGGCGGCCGCCGGCCACCGCCAGGCTGCCCTGCCAGCGCCAGAATTTTTCGGTAAGTTTGAAGCCGTACTTGGCGTGCGGCCCCCAGCCGACTTCGAGAGCCACCTTGAAGCGCCTTTCGCGCGCCGCCTTCGTCTCCCAGCGGCCGCTGTGGTTGTAAGTGGCGGCCACCCGGCCGTTCTGGACCAGCTCCAGCCGGTCCAAGGCGGCGGCGCCGATCACCTCAGCCTCGGCCTCGACCGCGGCGCCGCCGGGAACCGAGGCGCCCATTTCGGCGCCGTTGACCCGGAACCGCAGTTCGATCCGGTCGCCGGTGACCGCGTAGGTCCGGCGCGCCCGGAAGGCCTCCAGCAGGCCTTCCCGGCTGAACTCCTTCACCCAGGCGGCCGCCCGGCCCCGCCCCCAGCGACCCGGCAGGCCGGGCCCGTCGTTGGAGGCGATCACTCCGAGCCGACAGCCCCGGGCCAGACCGGCCTGGAAGGTGCCGGCCGAAACGCGCGGTCCGAGGTTGGTGTTGCGCTCCATCGGGAAGGGCGTTTCGCACCCCTCCGAGGAGCCGTGGATCGAGTAGATCTCCATAACCGGGGAGAGCGAATCATCGTGGACACTCCAGTCCTTGCCCCGGTAGGCGGGCGCGTAGCCGGTGTGGTGGGGAATGACCAGGGCCCGGCCGCCGGCCAGGTTCCGGTAGAGGTCCTCGAGCCGCCAGGCCGCGTCCAGCCGGCCGCCGGATTCAAAGTAGATGACGTTGTGGTCGCCGTAACGGGCGCGGTCGCCGTGCCACTCGTAGCCGGGCAGGGTCAGGAAGCGGCCCGGGGCGTGATAGACCCGGACCAGTTCCAGCAGTTTTCGCCAGTATTCCGGGTGCTCCGGCCGGGGACCGACGCTCTCCACCACCAGCCCGTTGCGGTTCTCGCTGCAGAAAGGGTAACCCAGCACCGCGCAGAAATCGATGTTCTCCCGGCCGGAATCAAGGTAGTGGTGATCATGGTCCGGGTCCTCGAAGTGGGTGTGCAGGTCCCCCCAGAGCAGCCGATACTCATCCATGCCCTTCTCCGGTCGGTTGAAAGCGCCCCGGTTCAAGCCGGAAGCGGTCGGAGCCGCCTATCTGCGGTAGATGACCGCGTTCTCCAGCCCGAATTCGAAGAGCTGGTAGTCGCGGGTGAAGCGATCGCCCAGGACGAAGGTGCGCGGTCCGATGCCGGTATCCTGTTTGATTCCGGCCTGGCGATTGGGTCCGAAAGCATTGACCAGCGTCACCGCCGTGTCCAGTTCCAGGTGGTTCTCGCCCGGCTGCAGGGCCGCAGAAATGTCCACCAGCCAGGGCGCCCAGCGCCGGGTGGCGCAATCGCGGCCGTTGACCCGGACCCGGATCGAGGCCAGCCAGGAGACCCCGTTGAGTTTAAGCCAGGCGCCGCCGCCGTATCGTCCCCGCCAGCAGAAATCGGCCCGGTAGGTCAGGCGGCCGGAGTAAAAAGGATATCCTTCCACCGCCAGGTTCCGGCCAGCCGGGGTTCGATAACGGAAGACCCGGTAGCGGCCCTCGGCCAGTTTCTCGAGGGAAAAATGGCCGCAGAGGTAGATCTCCTCGGCCTCGGTCGGAAAATGCTTCTGCCAAGCCTCGACCCGGTGGTGGCAGCCGGACCGGCTGATGTTGTTCACCTTGAGGCCGGCAATGACCAGCTGGTTCAATCCCTTCCGCAAGGCCGGCAGGTCAACCCGGGTAAAGTTGATATCCTTCCAGGAGCGTCCTGGTGAAAAAGGTCCATTGTCACCCCGCGATTTCCGGGGTTTGACCGGTACGCCGTTAAACTCGATCCGGTCGAGGTTCTCGGCCATCTCGATGGCCGCGAAGCAGCCTTCCAGTTCCACCGCCGATTCAAATTCGTAAACCGCCCGGAAGGGTGTACCCTCCGGGGCCGGGTAGAAGTGGGTATGCCAGGCCCCGGAAACCGGCCCCTGGTAGACCGTCCGGCCGTCCAACTCCAGGGAAAAATCGTTCAGGAGCAGGACATTCTCCTCCTGGAGACGGCACTCGAATTTCCCCAGGAAGACGGCCGGTTTCCCGGCCGTAATGTCGCGGAACAGGACACCGCTGCCCAGCAGATCGGGCCAGACCGGTTCGGCCGAATCGGCTTCGGGGCCGGCAAGCACCAGCAGGCTCCCGGCCGGCGCCAGCTCGAATTCCAGGGAGTCCGAACCGGAAGGAACCCGGTAACTGCGTCCATCGGACAGGTCTAGCACCGCCGCGCCGGCGGCCAGGCCGGGCAGCCGGGCGGAAACCAGGATCGCTCTCTTTTCATCGACGTTGACCAGCAGGTGGCGGAGTCCGTCACCCACCCGGCGTGTCTGGACATAGACCGCCGGAGCGCTGCGGCCGGTCCGGCGGTCCAGCACCGAGACCCGGTCCGGGCAGCGGGCGGCCACCAGCTCGACCGTTTCATCCAGAGAACCGGCCAGCTGGGCGGAAGGTATCTCCACCGGCCCGGGCCGGCCATCCACCAGTTCGGGCCGCCGGCCCATGAAGAGCACGAAACCGCCGGCGGCGGCGAAGCGGGTCAGCAGGTCCAGAGTGGCCCCGTTGAGGTTCAAGGCCGGCGGCACCACCACCGTGGAATAGGCATGCTCTTTCAGGCGCAGCTTCTCCCCCTCCACCCGGCCGTGTTCGGCCAGCAGGGATTCGTTGCCGTAATGAAAATCGATTTTTTCCTGGAGCAGGCGGAGCGTGAGATCGGCGAAGGGGCGGTCGTAAACGGAGGCGGACGCCCAGCCGTTGCCCCGGTCGACCGGAGAATATTCGCACCAGACGCTGGTCAGGGGCTGGATGACCAGCACGTCGACCAGCCGTTTTCCCTCGGTGACCGCCCGGCAGAGGCGCCCCTGGTAATCGGCGAATTCCTTTTCGTCGTTCCACCAGGGCTGCTGGTAGAAGAGGTTGGCCGGGTAATCGCGCTTCCGTTCCCCGCGCATCGAGTAGAGCGACAGGTGGTGGTTGACGAAACCGATGCCCAGGACCGCCTGCCAGTCGCCGATCCACTTGCGGTGGAAGAAGCTGGCCTGGCCGCCCATGCAGCCGTAAACCTCGCAGAAGGCCCGCGCCTTGCCCAGCTGTTCGGCGGCCGAGCTGACCTGCTTGACGGTGACGTTCTGGTCGATGTGGCGGCCCAGCTTGTCGATGCCCGGCCAGTCCATGAATTCGTAGTGGGCCATCACGTCGCCCGACCACTGGGTCTGGGAGACCAGGGTGTCCTCGGCCATGAAGTGGCCGGTAAAGATGAGTTTGTTCTCCCGGCACCAGTTATGATACTGGCGGGTGAAGCTCTCCCGGAAGAGGGCCGAAGCGGCCGTGTAGAAATCGAGGCGGGTCTGCCGGTAATCGCCGGTCGGAAAGAAGAGCTCCGGGAGGCGTTCCAGCAGGTCGTAACCGTGACGCTTCCTGAAGAAGTCCGGCAGGCTCTCCGACCAGGGGACGGCCGGTTCCCGGTACTGGCCGAAGAAGGAATAGCATGGCT
>JAKJFK010000003.1 GCA_022704925.1 candidate division TA06 bacterium
GCCGTTCTCGACCGTGACCGCCTGGCCGCCGCCGGCCAGCTTGCGGCCGGAGGCGTCAACCACCTGCCAGTCAACCCGGCCCGACAGGGTGTCAAAGCGGTCGTTGATGACGATCGCGCTCTTGCGCACCGGCTGGCCGGCGAAGAAGTGGTGCTCCCGGGCGACGAAATCGGACTCCGGTCCGGCCAGGTGGAAGAGGACCGGCGAGTTGTTGCGCTTGAGCGTTTCGC
The DNA here is from genome assembly GCA_022704925.1 of candidate division TA06 bacterium. Taxonomy (GTDB): domain Bacteria; phylum Ratteibacteria; class UBA8468; order MWAK01; family MWAK01; genus MWAK01. The sequence goes on from JAKJFK010000003.1 coordinate 231, forward strand.
CCTGCCGGTTGAGCTTGCCGGCGGTGTAGGATTGGTCGACCTTCCCGTCCATGTGGAGCAGGTAGCCGTTGATGCCGTAAGTCCGCCAGGCGCGCAGGGTCCGCTCCAGGACCAGGCACTTGGCGTCGTAACGGATCGGCGAAAGGAGCCACTGGTTGATACCGAAATCGGGCTTGGCAAAGGTGGCGGCCAGCGCATCGTCCACCTGCTGATAAGGCCGTTCGCCGAAGTAGCGGGCGACCTGCTCGGCCAGGACGATCTCCTTGCTCCCTTTATGCCAGAGGGGGGTCTCCTGGGTGATCTGCAGGGCGGTCAGCTCCATGGGCACCAGGGGCTCCGGCTTCTCCTTCGCCCACCAGCGCGTCCACTCGGCCATGTTCTGGACCGGGGTTCCGAAACCGATGTAGTGCATGATGGAGCGGAACTGGCCGCCGGCGCCCAGGCGGTAGTAGGCGTTGATACGGTAGGGGTCCCACTGGCTCAGCTCGCGCATCACCCGGTAGTCGGGGTCGCTCTTCTGAATCGACTCGTCCACCCGGCCGCCGATCTGCATCGGGTGGCCGTGGGGGCCGTTGATGTAGCCGTTGGACCAGTACTGCCAGCCGATAAAGGATGGATGGTTGCCGATCCGGCCCAGGATCTTGCGTATGGCGGCCCGGTCGCCGCCGCCGTTGTAGAAGACCAGCCAGCCGAACTCGTCGGTCACCGTCAGGCTCTTCTCGAACTCCGGCTGGGGACTGTTGGTCCGGTCGGCGTTCTGGCCGGTCTCCTTCAGGAGGGCCAGCTCCTGGGCGTTAAACCCGTAGCCGTTCAGGTAGTTGTGGGACTTGCCGCGGATCGAAAGATGCTTTCCGTTCAGGAAGATGTCGCTGCCGGAGACCCAGACCTCCCGGTAGCCGAAGGCTTCGGGATAGGCCAGGTCGACCACCTTGCCGGCCTGGCTGATTTCAACCACGCACCGGTAAAGGTTGGGCGTCTCCGGCGACCAGGTCTTGAGGCCGGAGACCGGGAAGCTGACCGCCTGGTCGCCATTAAACCCCTTGGCCAGCCTGATTTCGCGCGGCTCGGATAGAAAGACCTCCTTATCCTCCCGGTAATCGAGTATCCGCAGCCGGGCCGAAAGGGTCAACGGCTTGCCGGAAAGGTTCTCCACGGGCAGGAGCAGGTCCAGGGCGCTACGGCGGAAGGAGGGGTTGATCAACGGCTGGCTGAGGTCGAATTCCTGGGTGTCCCGCACCTCGAGGGACGGCGCCTCGGCGAAACCGTTCACCCTCATCCCGGCCGGGAAGGGCAGCCCGTTGTAAACGGTGAGCCGGTTCGGCCGGTCCCAGGCCAGGAAGGAATTCAGTTCGAAGGTCCGGGGCGCGGTGGTCTCGACCCGGCCGACCAGCCGGCCGTTGAGGTAGACCGCGGCCATACCCAGGACGCGCGGAAAGTGAAGCAGAACCCGCCCCGAGCGGTAGCGGGCCGGCAGGTTGAAGTCACGCTCGTACCAGGCGGCCGGGAAATCCTTGAGCGCCTTCCCCTGCCAGGCGGCCAGCGGTTTGCCGGCCTGGTCAAAGACCATGCCGGACGCCTGCCAGTTGCCGGGCGTGTTGGCGTAGGCCCACTCCGGCCCGAAGAGGCCCGGGTTGACCAGTTCGTTACCGTTTCTCTCGGCGGCCGAGGGCTGAAAACGCCAGCGGCCGGAGAGCTCGTAGAGGGTGCGCGACTGGTTGCCGACGGTCGGCTTGAGAATCAGCCAGTCGAGCCCGGCCGGCAGTTCGGGCCGGGCGGAGGGAAGCGCCGCGATCTCCAGGGGGTAAAGGTACTCCCGTTTGGCGGGTTTGGGCAGCGTAAAGGGCGATTTCCCCTGGCGGTAGGCGGCGTAGGCGGACTTGACCTCGGCCGCGTCCAGAGGCCGGTCGAGGATGGCGATCTCGTCCATGGAACCGGTGAGCCGGTAGCCGATGATCAGTTCCTTCGCCCGGTAAGGCGACCGGTATTCGTCTTCGGCCAGCAGTTCGCCGTCCAGGTACTGACGCCGCTTCTTTTCGGCGCTGTCCCAGGTGTAAAGGCAGTGGTGCCACTTCCCGTCCTCGATCGCGGCCGCCCTGGGATCATTCAGGGCCACCAGGATCAACGGGTTGGCCCGGGCCATCGTTTCGTTGCCCAGGCCCCAGATGTTCGGATAGTACTGGTTGATGTAAAAGGGATCGGTCTTCCGCACCCAGTAGGAGAGCGTGCCGCGGGCCGGATCAAGGTTACCCTCGGCCGGGTAGAGAACGCCGGGATAGCCGTTGGTCCAGGTGAAACGGGCCGCCCGGCCGACAACGCCGGGTTCGTATTCGAAGAGGGTCAGCGGTTCGCCCTTGCTGCTGAACCGGTTTGGATAAACCAGCTCCCGGCCGGAAGCGTCGGCGCTGCCCTCGAAACCGGCGTGCAGCAGGACCTGCGGCGGCTCGGCGGCCGCCGGCCGCAGGAAGGCGGTCAGCAGCAGAAAGAGGCCGAAGCCGGCCAGCCGGAAAACCCGTTTCTTCCAGACCTTGCGATCCTTCATCATTCCATACCTCCCGTGAATCGGTTAACCGCTGATCAATAATGATTTACTTTCCCGCGGCCGGCGCCATGGCCGTCCGCAGGGCTTCCAGGGCCGCCTCCGGATCGGCCGGGCCCAGGTCAAGATAAACCGGGGTGTAGGTTACTTTCAGCGTTTCGCCGGCCTTCCCCTGGGGCTGCCCCATTAAATTAAAGATATCCGCGCCCCGCAACCCGGCCGGCAGCTTCAGGTCCAGGCTGGCCGCGAGGTTCAGTTTCGAGGGGTACTCGTTGGTGTAGGCGTAGGTGAAGAGGGCGACCCGGGTCCGGCCGTCGCGCCGGACGACCAGGCCGAAGGCGTCGTCCCGCTCGACATAGCCGGCGGTGCGACCGCCGTCCACGAAGTGGGCGGCCACCGCCCGGGCCACCCCGCCGGTCGAGGGGACACCGGTGGACTCGATCACGCCCCAGCTGTAGCCGCCCAGGCCCGAGGCCATATGCGGAAAACGACTGGTGTAGTAGAAAAACTTGGCGTCGATCGCCTTGTGCACCAGGACCAGCTGGGCCATGGCCGCCGCCTGGCTTACCCGGCTGCTGACCTCGTCCCGGCCGCTGTAGCGGTACATGCTGGCCGGCTGGGCCAGGCCGCACTCGGTGTTCCAGACCGGGATCCGGCCCAGCCGGTTGCCGACTCCGCGCTTCAGACCGGACAGGAAACCGCGGTTGGCCGGACCGTAAATATGGATATCCAGCCCATCCAGCAGCGCCTCATCACCCGGCGTCAAACTGGCGTAGCGTTGGGCGGCGCCGCTGGACTCGGGCATCGACCAGGCGACCACGAAGGCCTTCGGGTCAACCTGCTTGACCGCCTTGAAGGCGGCCGCCTGGGCCTCGTTGTAGTAAAGTTTACCGTCCTCCTTGCTCGGCTCGTTCCAGACCTCCCAGGCCGCCACCCGGCTGCCGTAGCGGCGGATCGCCCCGGAAACGAACTCCGACCAGGCCTCCATGTCCGCCGGCGCGAAACCGCCGTGGTTGGAGCTGTAGCTGCGCGGCCGGCCGTGAAACTCGGGCGCGCCGTTGAGGTGACCGAGAATCGCGATCGGCCGGTTCTTAACCATCTCCATGATCCGGTCGGCGAAGCTCCAGTCGTAAACGCCGGGCCTGGTCTCGGTCTGGCTCCAGCGGAAGGCCGAGATGTTGCTGGGGATGGTCCGGGCCCACTTCACGCCCAGCCGCTCCAGCAGGGAAAGGTTGAAATCGTTGAAGTAGGGCGTCTCGCCGATGATCGACTCCAGGGGCGGAATCTCGACCGGCCGGGGCACGCGGGCCACCACCGTCTCGGAGGCCTCGCGCAATCCCAGCGGGTTGGACGCCTCGCGCAAAAAAGCGACATTAAAGATTCCCCGCAGGTTGCGGTCGAAGACGACCTTCTCCTCCAGCCAGCCGCCCGGCGGCGCCTCGCGCTGAAAGGGAACTTCGGCCACGCTCCGGCCGAAGAGGTCGGTCACCACCAGCCGGCCCGAAAGGCGGCCGGCCGGCTGATTGGAGGCGAAGGCCTGGAGGACAACCTCGAAGGGCTGATCGAGAAACTGGATATTGCCGCGGCCGTCGTTAACCAGGGCCACCGACCAGGCGTCGGCATCCCGGAAGGGCGTGGCCGAAGTTCCCTCCTCCAGCTGGAGAGCGTCCAGCAGGATATTGTTCCCGCGCACCTGGAAGCCCAGGCCGCCCAGGTAGCGGCTGCCGACCGTGATGGGCAGTGAAAAACGCTGCCAGTCGCCGTTGAGGGCGGTGTCAAAGTCGGCCTTGAAATCGCCTTCGGTCACCGCCATCGAAAACCGGGCCGGTTTTCCGGGATCTTCCTTGCGGGCCCAGGCGGAGAGAAGCATCTTCCGGAAGGGACGGACCGCGATCGCCGGCGATTCAATCAGTTCCGAGGGCATCCCGGCCAGGGTGCGCAACCGGGAGAAGGCCAGGCAGCGGCGGCCGTGCCAGGCGTTGCCGGCCAGGTAGGCCTCCGGGTTGATCGGGCTGCCGCCGGAGAGGATCCACTGGTAGTCGCCGTTGGTTTCGAAGGAGGCGTTGCGGATGTGGTTACCGGGCTGGCCCGGGCTGTCCTTGGTCCGCAGGGCCGCCTCCCGCTCCAGGATGGCCGTCCGTCTCTCCTCGGAACTGCTCTCGGCCATGCCCTGCATCAGGAGGCCGATCTCCGAATCGGAGAGGCTGGTGATGTCGAAGAGTTCCACCTGGTCGACCTGGAGGCGCATCGGGACGGTCGGATCACCGCCCTTCTTGGCCGTGTAGAAGACCAGGCCGGCCAGGGTGTGGCCGTCCTCCAGGCCGGTGGCCTTGAGGGTGGCCCCCAGCATCGTCCAGTCGCGGAAGTAGGTGTACTGGATCTCCTGGGGAGCCCGGGCGCCCTGGACCGAGAAGTTCGGCGCGCCCGGCAGCCGGATGAATTCGAGCCTGATCTTCTGCTCACTCCAGACCGGGCTTCCCTGGGAATTGCAGATCGGCAGGGACCAGGCGACCCGGGTGAAGGCGCCGTCCTCGAGCCGGTCATCGCCCCGAACCCAGAAACGGACCAGGAAGAGGCGTTCCTCGTTCTTCCGGACCGGCAGGGGCTGGGCGAGCGGAAACCAGAAGGCGAAGTTCTGCTGGACCTTGAGCAGGATATCGGCCCCCTGGCCGCCGAACCGGGCCGCCGCCTGGTTGAGGGCCAGTTCCACCCGGTCCGGGCTGGGCAGGCCGTCGGTGGCCGAGAAGCGCGGCAGCCGGCCGTAATCCCACCCGTGGGGGAAATCGGCCCGGACCGCGTCGTCAAAGGTTGACTTCAGCAGGAGGTTCCGGGGCGGCTCGGCGGACGCCCGGGATGGGAGGCCGGCGGCCAGGATGGCAACGGCCGCCAGCAGGGCGGCCGGCCGAAGAAACCTTTGACGGATAAAATTCAATCGTCTCTTCATGACGCTCTTTTCGGATGCGGAAACAAACCATCCGAGGGGACGGACCCTGAAAAAAACCTGAACCGGGCCTGGCCCGGTCAACGCCCGGCCGGCCGGCGCAGATACTCGGCGCAGCACCACCGGATGTCCGAGTTCGAAACCCCGGCCTTCAAAAGGTGGCGGCGGAAATCGGCGATAAAAGCCAGGTTGACCCTGATCGGGGCATCGGTACCGAGAACGATCTTCCGGATCACCCCGCGGTCCTTGACGGCCGCGATCATCTCCGCGGTGTTGACCTGCAGGGCCTGTATGAGAAGGTTGGGAAAAACCTCCAGGAGCGGCACCAGGTGTTCCAGGGATACCCAGCGCAGGTGTTCGCCGGCCGTCGGTATGGTGACGTAGGTCAGCAGGATCTGGAGCTCGGGAAAACTTCGGGCCACTCTTGCCGCGTGGCCGATCGATTGACCCGAGGCGCTCGGGTTCTCCGAACGCAGCATCGGGTTGGGATCGTTGTGAAAGAGCATCGGCAGGCCCAGCCGGGCCGCCCTCCGGTAAATCGGGTGGAAGTCCGGCGCGTTGACTTCGACCTGGGGATGGCCGGCCTCGAAGACGCACAGGCCGCTGAAACCCAACCGGTAAAGGCGCTCCACCGATTCCGGGCCGTCGGGCGGGCTGGCCGGAAAGTTGGTGTATCCCTCGGGATTCAGCTGGACATGGCCGAAGCCTCGAAAAACGTCGGGATAGGTGCGCATCGCCGCGTAAACCGGCCAGTTCCCGAAAATCTTGAGGCCGCCCGGCGAATCGGTTACCAGGGGTATCCCGGAGAGGCAGGCCGAAATCCCGTTCTTGCGCAGCGTCCGGACCGTGTCCGGCAACTTGCGCCGGTAATCGATGTGGGCGTGGCTGTTGACAAAACGAATCCGATCCGGGGCCAGGGGTGGATAATCAAAGACCGGCCGGCACTTCTCCCGGCTGAAATCGAAGCACTCCAATTCCCACTCGAAATCCAGGGACGCCTTGGCGGGATAGGAGTGGTAGTGGACGTCAAGTCCCAGCGAACCGGGCGCCACTTCGAGGTTGATTCCGGCCAGGTTGACCCGCGAAAACTGGGCCAGGCTCTCGGCAAAAAAGCGCTCCAGGCCTTCTTCTCGGGCGGAAACCAGGGTAAAGCGAATCCCGACTCCCTGCCTGGAAAGGAAGAAGGCCTGGTTCCCCTTCAGGGCTCCGACCGGGCAATCGTGAACCTGCCCGGCCGGCGGCGGCTTCAGGCCGGCCTCCAGGCCGAGATCGACCCAGCGCTGAACCTGTTCCTCGCCCTGCCGGTACCAGAGGAAAGAATCGTCGAACTCGTCGTAATCGAAGAGAAAAAAGGTGACCGGCAGTCCGCCCTCGCCCGGCCGGAGCGACCGGGCCCGTATCTCCCCTTTCAGCTTCCCGGGCTGCAACCGGAGCGAGAGGCTTCCCTGCCAGAAACCTTCCGCCAGCCGGCCGCCGGGAAACAGCAGCATGGACTCGTAAGGATATGGGAGGGCGAGCCGGAGCCGGGCCGGACTCTTCTTGACCAGCAGATGCTTACGGGCGGTTCCCATCCGGCCCAGCAGCCGCCAGCCGCTTTCCAGCCGGAAACAGAGCGGGGCGAGCTGACGGCCGGCGTTCTGGCGAAGGCGTTCGGGGTCCGACTCCAGTCCGTCCCGGGGCATCCCGATGGCCAGGTTCTGCATCCGGTAGTAATCATCGCCGCGAATCAGGGTCTGCGGACTTGGAAAATCAAGGTAGTAAAAGGCCCGGGGAACCGACGGGTTGACGTACTCCGGATCGGTCGGCTCCTCCGGAACGCGGCCGGTCGCCCCCAACCCGGAGTTGAGGCGGTTGATCTCTCCCTCCACCCGTTCCCGGTACCGGCGGTAGAGAACCAGTTCGTCGGGGGTCAGTTTCCCGGCATCCGTTTCCAGGGCCAGGAACCCGTCCCGATCCAGCCAGTCGTTCTTTTTCATTGCGGCTCCCGGATTATTGAGCCAGGGGGTGTCGGCCACGGCGGCCGTCTCTCTTTTCCAGGATAATATTATCCCTAATTTCCCCGGCGCCTGTCTAACCCGGCCCGGACCGGTCTTTTAAAAGCCCCCGGGAAGCGCGACTCCTTACTTGCCGGCCGCGGCCGAACGCCGCAGGCGGGGTTCGTTCAACCAGCCGGCCGCGTATCCGACCATGATGAACTCAATCTCCGGTTCGGTGTAGCCGGCCTGCCTCAGGTTCCTGATCAATCCGGCCGCCGCGGCCGCCTCGCCCGTCGCCTCGGTCTGGTTGTCGGTGGCGAAAACCAGCTTGGCGGCCAGGCCCGCCTCCCGGAAACGCTTCAGGTCGGCCACCGATCCGTAATGCATGTGCTGCTGGTAAAGATTCGGGGTTTTCCGGAGCGCCTCGACCAGTTTATCAAAATCGGCCGCCTCGCTGCCGTGGGCGATGGCCACCGCCGGCAGGTCCGGATGGCGCCGGGCCACCTCGGCTAGCCGGCTGGCGCTGCAGTTGTTGGACCAGTCGAAACCGGCGTGGAAGACGATCGGCATCCGAAGGCGGGCCGCCGCCGCGTAGACCGGGTCATTGGCCGGGTCGTCGTAATTGGCCGGGGACCACTTCTCGATCGCCTTCAAACCAGGAAAACCGAGCCGCTTTAAACGTTCGACATCGGCGGCGCCGGAGCGGCCGGCGGCCGGGCAGTTGGGATAGGAACCGGTCGGGTTGAGCCGCACGAAGCCGAAACCGACGATCACGTCCGGCGCCCGGCGCATCGCTTCCAGGACCGGCTGGTCACCCAGGAAGGCGCGGTGGCCAGCCCCTTCCAGGTATTCGATGGAAGTGACCCCGAAGATGATCCGGTTCTTGCGCAGGACCCGGATGAGGTCGTCCATCGGCATCGACTGGTCGAAGTGGCCGTGCGAATCGAAGGCGCGGGCCTGGCGCCAGTCGAGGGGCGGATAGACCCGGTTGGGCGGCACCACCCGGCGGTCGCGCTCGTAATGGCCTTCCATGACGCTGACGACCCGGACCCGGGCGCCGGCCTGGATATCCAGCAAACCGAACGAACCGCTAAAGCGGCCGGCATCCACGACGAAACGGGGACCGGCCAGGCGAAGGTAGGTCCGGCCCGGCGAACCGGGATCATCCACCACCCGGGCTCCCTCCACCTGGTGGCGCCAGGATAATTTTATTCCCATCCCCTCGCGCGAAACGAGCGCCAGCCAGGCCGGCGGCCGCCGCCGGGCCGGAACCTCCTTCAACCCGCTCTCCAGGCCCAGGTCGAGCAAATTTACTTGATGCCGGCCTTCGGCGGCGGTGTAGAGGTAGGCCTCGTCAAAACGGTCGGCGTCGAAGTAGGGAAGCGAAACGTTCATATCGCCGCTGGCGGCCAGGGCGGTTAAATCATACTCGTTGACGATCCGGTCCGGGGTGACGGTGATGACCTGGGTGCCGGTCCAGAAACCGGGCTGCAGCTTGGGGCCGCTGCTGAGGTTGAAGCGGTCATGCGGAAAGACCATCCGAATTCGCTTGCCACCGGGCGCCTCCTCAACCAAGGCCCGGCCGGCGATGAAAAAGCCGCCCACTTTCAGCCAGCGTTCGCCGGCGTGAAAGTAAATGGTGAGGTAGGAGCGGCCGACCGGCCCGGTATCGCTCGCGACCGCCTCAAGGCCGGCCAGCCGCCAGGGGCCGACTTCCAGCAGTTTGGCCGCCTGGCTCTCCCGGTAGGGCTTTTGCATGGCCTGGTTGAGCCGGTCGAGCGTCTGCCAGCGCTCCAGCAGGACCGCCTCGTCGGCGGTCGGTTTCGACCCGGCCGCGGCCACGCCGGCGGTAAGAATTAATAATAAAGCCAGCAGTGAAAATATCAGCCGTTTATTCATGGGATCCCTCCTTCTGATAAACCGTTGGCGGCAATCCAGCATTAGCTTGTCATTCCCGCATTCCACTTCGTTCGTCATTCCCGCAGGTAGTAGGGGAGGGAATCCAGGTGTTTATCAGTTAAAATCTTTTAAAGACTGGATGCCCGTCTACAACACACGGGCATGACGTGCTTCTTGGATACCCGCCTTCCCGCCTGCGGGAACAGGCACGCGGTCATGACGATCACAAAAAACGGCCTTACTTCGTCGCCGGACGGCCGCCGCCGGAGATCGCCTGGCCGGCCGGAACCGGCTTGACCTTCCGGATCAACTCCTCGGCGGTCCGGAACATCACCGCGTCCACATCCGCCTGGGAGACGCCCATATCGAGCAGCTGCCGGGCAAAGAGTCCGGCCGAGAGCAAGGTGCCGTAATCATCCTGGACATCGCTGCCGAAGACCACCTTGCGGATCAGCCCGGCCCCGATCAGCTTCTGGAGCGCGGTCTTCTTCTCCGCGGTCCGGACCGTGGACAGGTGCATGTGCTGGATGTAGAGGTTGGGCAGGCGCTTGAAGTAGGGTATGATCTGCTCCAGCTGGGTATCGGTGCTGAGGTGGGCCATGATGACCGGCAGGCCGGGAAACTTCTCGGCCACCCGGGCCGCCCGGATGTTGTCCGAACCGCGCCCCTCCGGCTCGGTGTGGAAGGCCAGCGGCAGGGAGAGCTCCTCCATCCGCTTGTAGAGCGGGTCGAACTGCGGGTCGTCCAGGGCCACCGAAGTCCACTTTTCGATGATCTTGATCCCCTTGCAGCCCCGCTGCCATTGTTCGGTGACCTTCTCCGGGCTGTCCGGCCCGCTGCGCGGGAAGCCCGGGTAGCCGCCGGTATTGAGCTGGATGAAGCCGAAGCCGTAGAAGATGTCCGGGTACCGCTCCATGACCTTGAACGTTTCCGGATCGCCCTCAAAGAGGCGGCCATAGGGGCGTTCGTCATACAGGAAAGACAGGATGCAGTAACGGAGACCGTGCTTGCGGGCCATCAGGGCCGCATCGCGCAGGTCGGTCAGCGTGGTGAGATGCACGTGGGTATCGATCAGGGTAACCGAAGCGGAGGCGGCCTTGACCGGCCAGGGGAATTTCTGGTCCTCAACCACCCGGAGCTTCAGGCCGGTCTGCAGCGCGGTCCCGGCCTGGACGCCGCTGGCGGTGTTGTAGAAAAGCAGGGTGCTGGGCGAACCGATCATCGGCCGCACCGGGTCCTGGTTGGCGAAGAAGGTCTTCACCTTGCCCAGATCTCCCTCGAGGCGGAAGTCCCAGAGCGTCCAGAGGCCCTCCTCGGTCCGGACCACGAAATCGGGAGTGAAGTCCGCCTGCCCCTCGAAGAACTTGAGCACCGCGGCCGTATCGTCGCGGACCGAGTCGGCCGGCGTGATCGAGTAGGGCTTGAAGAGGCGGGTCACCAGCTTCTCCCCGGAGCGGTTGTAGCAGACCGCGTCGTCGAAGCGGATGTTGTCCGGGTGGATGTACCAGAGCATGCCGCCGGAGTTCTCGTTTTCAAACTTGAAGGACTTGTCGATCTCCAGTCCCGCGGCGCTGACCTTGTAGGATACCCCGCTGACCGGGCTGGTCAGCACGACCGCTTCCGGCGTCTCCTTCACCTCGACCGGCAGCTGGATGGTCTGGTTAAAGAGCGGGTCGTGCCAGCCCCGGCTGCCGATATAGTAAAAGTTGACCGTCAGGAATCGCTTCTTCGCCTGCTCCTCGGCCGTCAGTTTGATCAGCTGGCTGCAGGACAGGGCGTAGGAACCGCGGGTGTAGAAGACCAGGCGCTTCTCCATCCGGGGCAGGTCCGATTTATCAAAGGCGACGACCGCCTTCGGCAATCCGACCAGCGTCAAGAGGATCAATCCGATCAGGATCCAGCCGCTTCCTCGCTTTTTCATGCTCCCTCCTTTAAATGATTAGTTGCCGGCAACGAAGAAAAAGATTAAGGGGCGCCGAGGCCCGGACATCCGGGGAAAGCGGTCGGTTCCCGGCGGATATGGCTGATGGGGATGAAGAATAATATTTTAGTATTTAAAAACCCCATACCCCGCTTCAAAAAAATATGTGTTAATTTTACCTTTCAGGTAATGGAGTGTCAATAGATGGAAATATGAAATGTAAATTAATGGAGAGGCGCGGAAGGAAGGGCCGCCGACCAGCCGGCCGCCTTCAGGCCTTTAAGGGCCGGGCGCTGGCCCGGACGACCAGCTCCGTTTCGACGACCACTTCCGGCTGGAGCCGCTCGCCCCGCATGAGCGCGGCCATCAGGTTGACGCCGGTGGCGCCGACCTCTTCGAGGTTGGTCTCGATGGTCGTCAGCGGCGGCTGCGAAATGGACATCTCCGGGAAGTTGTCATAGGCCGCGATGCTCAGGTTTTCCGGCACCCGGATCTTGCGCAGCTGGCAGTACTGGAGCAGGTTGAGGGCCCGGCTGTAGTTGGCGGCAAAAAAAGCGGTGGGCGGATCGGGTTTGGCCAGAATCTGGTCCAGCGCGTAAGAGTCCTCGGCCGGGTCAAAACCGGAGGTCTCCTTGACCAGGGACCAGTCGAACTTCAGGCCGGCCCGGCGGAGCGCCTGCTGGTAACCCTGAAATCTTGGCAGGTAAGGGGCCGAGGTGATGGAGCCGATCATGAGGCCGATGCGCTTGTGGCCCAGGCCGGCCAGGTGCTCGGTGGCCAGGAAGCCGCCCCGCTTGCGGTTCACCTTTACCATGCAGGTATCGGCATCCTCGATGTCGGGATGAAGCAGGACGCAGGGCAGGGAATATTCCTGCAGAAACCCCTTGATCCGGGGCTCGAGATTGCGGATGACGAAGAAACCGGCCTTCTTATCCCCGCTCAACGACAGGCTGGTCAGGTTGGCATCGGAGATCGGCCCGCAGAACTCGAAGCCGATCTTGGCCGCCTGGCTGACCAGGCCCTGGTAGATCTTCATCCAGACCACGCTCCGGTAAAGGGATTTTTCAACCCCGCCGACTCCCGGGATGATCAGCCAGAGGCGGCCGCTCCCCTTGCGGGCCGTGACGATGGTCCCGCGCCGGCGTATCTTCTGGACCAGCCCCTGCTGCTCCAGCTCGGAGAGGGCCTTGACCGCGGTTATCTGGCTGACCCCGTACTTACGGCAGATATCGGCGATGGTATAGAAACGGTCGCCGTATTTGAAGTTGTCGAGTTGGCCGTTCAGGTCCTCCATGACCGACTTCCAGAGCGACTTATGCCTTTTATTAATATTCTTTTCCATATTTTCAATTTTACATAATCAAAAATCTCTTGTCAAAATATTATATGGAATATAAAGGCAGGGTTAAAATCAATTCGCTATTTAACATCAAAAAATCCGACCGGCGCCCAAAAAATCACTCGAATTCGGGCAGGAAGGCGGCCTGGAGGCGGAGCATCTCATCCATCAGCCGCTCGGCCCGGGGCAGGCTGTTGACGACCGGGTCGAGCATCAGGGCCTGGAGCAGGAGTTTCCTGGAACGCTTTTCGTAGGCGTCCACCAGCAGGGTCTGGATGGAGATCTGGGTCCGGCAGAGGGCGGCGATCGCCTCCGGGAGCGGGCCGACCGCCACCGGCTTGATGCCGGCGGCGCCGACCAGGGCCGGCACCTCGACGATGGCCTCGGCCGGCAGGTTGGGGATGGCGCCCTGGTTGGGCAGGTTGACCGAAACCTCCTTGTGGTTGCGGTCGAACTCGATGTCGCAGATGATTTCGGCGGCCAGTTCCTGGCTGCGCTTGAGCACCCACTCCTGGTTGAAATCGTCCTCCCCGCGCAGGATCTTGCCGAAGTGGAAGACGGTCGCATTGACCTCTTCGTTCCCGGCCTCGAGGGGGACCGGCCGGGCGTATTTCATCCAGGTCGGGCCGGTCGTTTCGTAGGCGAAGGAAAGGTACTCGCCGGTGTGGTTCGCGGTCGGGAAGGGCAGCAGGCCGAAGGTGCGGTAGAGCTGGAGGGTGAGGGCGTCCAGGCCCTGGTCGCCTTCGGCCAGGCGCTGGTGAAATTCCGGGTAGAGGTCGCGGCCGGTGGCCCGCTCGGTCACCTTGAGCATCCAGTGGAAGTGGTTGATGCCGCCGATTTCGACGTCGAGCTCGGACTCGGGGCGGCCCAGGATGCGGGCGGCGGTGGCGACGGTGGTGAAGGCGCCGTGGCAGAGGCCGACCGCCTTGAGGCGGGTGAGGCGGCTGACGGCCAGGCAGACCCGGGATTCCGGGTTGGAGTAGTTGAGCAGCCAGGCGCCGGGGGCGAGCGCCTCGATGTCGCGGCTGATCTCCAGCATCAGGTGGATGGAACGCAGGGCGTGGAAGGCGCCGCCGGGGCCGCCGTTCTCGCCCAGAACCTGCTGGAAGCCGAAGGCGGCCGGGATGGTGAAATCCTCGCGCCAGAGCGGCCAGCGCTGGCGGGAGACGGCGGTGATGACGTAGTCGGCGCCGGTCAGGACGCGGCGGCGGTCGGGATCGGCCTCGATCTTGAGGCCGGGGACCTTGAAGTGCTCCCGGTAGCGCTCGGCCATGGCGCGCATGGTCTCGAGGGCCGCGGTGTTGGTGTCGACCAGGGCCAGGGTCACTTCGGCGCCGCCGGTCAGTTCGGGGTTGGCGATGACGTCAACGATGGCCTTGCGGCCGAAGCTGAGACTGCCCACGCCGATGATGACGATCTTGACCTTCTTCATTCCGCTCTCCTCCCGTGAAGTCGTTCGTTAATGATTTTCTTTCAGCCCGACCAGGGTATTACCTAAATTCAAAACCTTTTAAGGACTGGATACCCGCCTACTACCTGCGGGCATGACGGGCTTCTTGGATACCCGCCTACTACCTGCGGGTATGACACACGTTTTAGATACCCGCCTACTATCCTCCTACGCTGAAAAATGAGCTTCGGCAAACAAGTCCGCGGGCATGACATATAAAAACATTCCTGCTGGTTTACCCGCCGGCGCCGTCTTTCAAATGCAGATGGGCCATAATATGCTCCCGGTAGTCCCGGTAGGGACAGCGGCCGGAGAGCCGGTCGAATTCGAACCTCCCCTCGCGCTTGAGGATCTTCGCCCGCCGCCGGTGCAGGGTGCCCTGGCGGCTGGTGAACTGGCCCCACCAGCCGTCGCCGGTCTTGGAGTCGGGCGAGGTCGGCGTCAGCGAGGCCAGGTAACTGGCCGGAAAGAGGGCCTGGAAGGGGCGCAGGTGATGAATCCAGGAGCCGCAGGTGACACTCTCCGGAGCGTAGCCGCGGGCCTCGAGGTCGCGGATCATCTCGGCCAGGGTGCGGAAGAGACGGGCCGGGTCGGCGAAGGGAGAGTCGGGCACGTAGGCGTTCTTGAAGTGGAGGCGGAGCAGGCGGTTCTCCGGGGTGTAGTCGTAGCGGAAGCAGCCGAACCACTCCTCCCGGTTGGTCATCCGGTGGCGGATGTCGGCGGCCAGGGCGAGCGGGAAGACGACGGCGGCCGCCTCGCGGCAGAAGGCCGCGGCCCGGCGGTCGGCGGCATGGGCGGCGTGGATGGGGCGGAGGCGTTCGACCAGGGCGCGCCAGAGCGGCTGATCGGCCTGGGGCGTATCCTTTTCCGGCGGCGAGAGGAACCAGGGCAACAGGCCGTAGAAGGTGGTCTGGCTGAGCAGGGCCGCTTCGAAGTCGAGGCGGCCGGCGGCGACCAGGTCGAAGACGTACCAGAGCTTCAGTTCGGTCAGGTCGTAGAGGAGTTTCTGTTCGCGCCGCTTCGGAAAGACGGGTTTCTTTTCGGTCATTTTTTCTCCGGGCCGGACGCGGCCGGTTTCAAGGCGCGGCGGCAGTAGTCGGCCGCCCAGCGCACCCGCTCGATCTCGCCGGCCGGCGGCACCTCGTCGGAGGCGCCCAGGACCAGGCGGGGGGCGAAGAGTTTCACGACGCGCTCGACGGTCGCCTGGAACTCGGCCTCCGGGCAGGAAGGCAAAAAGGAGATGGCCGGTATGCCGTCCAGCAGGACCTTGCCGCCGGCGGCCGCCCGCAGTTCTTCCAGTTCGACGTCGCCCTGGGGCCGGGGCGTGAGCGCCTCCAGGCCGTCAAAGGGCAGAAATTTCAGATATTTAAGCAGGGGTCGCAGGCTGCCGTCAAGGTGGATGTGGGTGCGGATGCCGGCGGCGCGCAGCTGGCCGGCCCGCTTCTCGTAGAAGGGCAGGCAGTAGGTTTCGAAGTGGCGCGGGGAGACGATGTTGGCGTCGATGTTCTCGCCGAAGTTGACCAGGCGGGCCCGGCCGTAAGCGGCCAGTTCCCGGTAGAGGGTGTCGTAGGAGTCGTCGATGGCCGCCATCAGCGCCTCGACCCGGCCGGGCCGGTCGGCCAGGTTGTAGATGAGCCCTTCCAGGCCCATCCAGACGATGGAGAGGGCCTGGTAGCCGCCGCGAGGCAGGTAGAACTGGGGCTGAGCCCGGTCGCCGAAGAAGGCGCTGCCGGCCTCGAAGGTTTCGGGACGGAAGTGGTAGGAGGTGTGGCGGAAGAAGGCGATGGCCGACTCGATCTCATCGGCGTCGGAAACCGGGTGGCGCACCAGCCGCCAGCCGCCCTCGGAGGAGCGGCCGTACTCGCTCACCAGCCGGCCGGCCGGGGTCTCGATGGTGCGGAACCGGCGGTCGCCGTTCTCGGTGACGGTGATCCGGACTTCGACGTCGTTGACCTCCTCGACCGGCCAGAAGCCGTAGAGGTAGCGGGGCGCGGCGCCCAGGTCATCGTAGATGTCGCGCAGGGAGAGGCCTCGGTACTTCTCCGGGAAGGGCGCGCCATAGGGCTTGCCGGCCCGGTTCCACTCGTACCAGGTCTCCAGCCGGGGCTGAAAGGGAATCCGGTCCACGGGCCGCCCTTCGAAGACGGCCAGGTTGATTTCGCGGGCGGTCATTGGCACTCCGTTTGAACGGGATGATTTAATAGGCATCCAATCCTTAAAAGGTTTTAAACCAAAAACAATCTCCCTCCGTTACGGCAGGCCCTCGATGGCGACCACGGTGCCCGGCGGCGGGGTGGAGACCCCGTCAATCCGGCGCATGAGGTCAACCTTGAGCAGGCGGCCGGAGCGGTCAAAATAGGCGATCCGCAGGTCGCGGACCACCGGGCCGTAGCCCTGGTCGCGGTTGGTGAAGGAGACGCCGGCCGGCAGGGAGGGGAAAAGGATCAGGGTCCGCTCAAAATCGGCGGGCCGGGCGCCGGCGAAGCCCTGGCTGGCCAGGCGGCCGTTCTCGGCCAGCAGAATCCGGACACCCTTGAAGTTGACTTGGGGCCAGGCCTTGAACTCGATGCGCGACTGACGGTAATCGATTATCTTGGGGGCCGGCGGGTTCGATCCGGCCTGGACCGAACAACCGGCGAAGGCCGCCAGTGAAAAGAGCAGCAGGATCAAAAATGCGCGTTTCATGACGCCTCCTTGTCGTTCGTTCCGGATTAAACGGTTGATTCCAGTTTAAGGGTGCGTTCGGCCAGTTCCGAAATCCGGAGCAGGTGGAAGCCGGAGAGGCGGGTCTCCAGGGTGTCGTGCAGCGGCCCGGTCCATTCGGCCGGCAGGCGGCCGGCGCCGAGCATCATGCCCAGGATGGAGCCGACGGTGGCGCCGTTGCAGTCGGTGTCGAAGACGGCCTGGACGGCGGCGCAGACGGAGCGGCCGAAGTCGCGTTCGCCCCAGAGCAGGCCGAGCGCCACCGCCTGGGCGTTGCTGAGCACGTGGCACCAGTGGTGGCTGAAGGACTCGTCCCAGCGGGCGTGCAGCCGGCCGATGGCCGCCTCGAGGTCGAGGCCCTGGCGGCGCCATTCGAAGACCTCGCTGACCGCTTCGGTCAGCCGGGAGGCCGCCGGGACCTGACGGAGGCCGGCCCGGATGATCTCGGCCGGGTCGTCCAGGACCGCGGCGGCGGCCAGCATCGCCGCCACCCACATGGCGCCGTAAATACCGTTCCCGGTGTGGCTGACCGAGGCGTCACGCCAGGCCAGTTCGGCGGCCCGTTTGGGCCGGCCCGGGTTGACGTAACCGTAGATGTCGGCCCGGATCTGGGCGCCGATCCACTCCCGGAAGGGGTTGCGGAAGGCGGCCGAGGCCGGCGGGAGAACCAGGTTGGCGAAATTGCGGTAGGCGATCCGCTCGGCGGTGCAGGCGCAAAGCAGCGGCAGCCGCCTCAGCCAGGCGTCGGCCACGTCAATCGGGGTGAATTCAAAACCGCGCTCCTCGAGGATGACCAGGCCCAGGACGGTGTAGTTGGTGTCGTCGTCGGCGACCATCCGGTCGACCCGGTTGATGAAGGGGGCGCTGGGCTTTACCTGGTAGCGCTCCAGGAGGGCCGGGTCAAAGTCGGAGCGCAGGTAGCCGGCCAGCGGGTAGCGGCCGGTCTCCTTCAGGTATCCGTGCAGCCGGGCCCGCCGCCAGCCCTCGACCGGCTTGCCGAGCAGGCAGCCGCAGCAGCGGCCGAGCCAGGCGCCCAGGAGGCGGTCGGCCCGGCCTTTGGCATCCCCGGAGGCCGGCGGCAGGGAGACCGGGGCCGACCGGAGCGACCTGATGGAGGCCAGGTCCGAGGGCTCCCGGCCTTCTGCCTCCGGCCGGAAGGGACGGGCGGCCGCCCGGTCAAGCAGGGCGTTCAAGGCGGGCTGGGCCGCCTCAAGCTCCTCAGGGGAGCGGACCAGCCAGGCCTGGAATTCGGATTCCAGGTCGGCGGTGTCGCGCCCCTCGTCCTTCAACTGGGCCAGCTCGATCCGCAGGAAATCATGGTTGATCGCCAGCCACTTGGTATTCATGCCCTTTCCCTCCCGATGGCGATAAACAGCAACCTATCTCATCTCTTTTCGACCGGCGTCGGCACACCCCGCCGCTCGGCCAGCACGCGCCGCAGGCGTTCCGGGTCGACGCGCTCCCAGAGGCCGAGCCCTTCCAGCCGCGCCCGGGCCCGGGCCTCAAAGTCGGGGCAGAGGCCGTAAACGTCCGGGTGGGCCTCGATCAGGATCCGGCCGCCCCAGGCGGCCGCCTTGACCGGTTCGTAGATAAATTCGCCCGGGTCGCCGATCCTGACCTGGCTGAAGAAGAAACCGACCTGCCCCGGCGCAAGCCGGACGCAGCCGTGGCTCATGGCCAGGCCGATGGAACCGGGCTGGTTGGTGCCGTGCAGACCGGTGCTTTCAATCGAGGTGCCCACCCAGTAGTCGCCCAGCGGGTTGTCCGGCCCGGGCGGCACGATTTCGCGATAACCGTTATTCTCGCGGCGGGCGATATTCTCGGTCATGCGCCAGGACGGGTTGCGCACCCGGCTGGTGACCTTGAAGGCGCCCAGCGGAGTTTGCCAGTCGGTCCGGCCGATGCCGACCGGGTAGATGGCCAGCAGTTTGCCGGCGCGGAAGAAGAAGAGCCGGTACTCGGGCAGGTTGACCACCAGCCCGTTCTCGGGCGCCGCGGGCAGGATCATCCGGCTCGGAACGATCAGCAGCCGGGCGATCCGGATCAGGTCCGGATTTTCAATGTGGTTGGCCCGCATCAGGAAGGCGGCCGGGACCCCGTGGCGCCGGGCGATGGAGGAGAGCGTCTCGCCGGCGGCCACCCGGTGAAAGGACTCGGCGCCGATGACCATCGGTTGGGATCCGTCCGGGATGGCCGGCCGGCCGGTATCCACCTCGGCGGCCGCCGCAGCCGAGCCCAGGAGAAAGACGGCAAGAACTATTTTTAAGAACCCTGGCCCGGGGGCAACTCTTGAAAATCGGCAGAAAAGCAAGCGGACGAAACTGATTAATTCCATAAAGTTGTCAGGTTTCAAGAGTTGACCTCAAGATCGGCGCGGAGGGCCCGGACCACCCGGCCGGCCACGCGGCCGTCCCAGAGGGCGGGGCGGCGGATCGGCCGACGCCGGCCGGCCAGGCACTGCCGGAAGGAGCGCCGGATGCCTTCCGGTTCGGTGCCGGCCAGGCGGTTGCCGCCGGCCCGGAGCGTGACCAGCCACTCGGTCCGGTCGCGCAAGGTCAGGCAGGGAACCTTGAGGATGGCGGACTCGGCCTGGAGGCCGCCGGAATCGGTCAGGACCAGTCGGCTGTTAAGCAGCAGGCCCAGGAAGTCGAGGTAACCGAGTGGTTCGGTCAAAATGAAGCCGGGCCGCTCCCGGAAGATCCGTTCCAGGCCGGCGCGGCCGATGACGGACCTTGTGCGCGGGTGGCAGGGGAAGAGCAGCGGCAGGTCGGACGAGAGGGCGGCCAGCGTTTCCAGCAGCCCGGCCAGGATCTTCGGGTCGTCCACGTTGGCCGGCCGGTGCAGGGTGACCAGGCCGTAGGCGCGCCGGCGCAGTTTCAGCCCGGCCAGCCCCGCCGGCGGCCCGGCGGCCCGGGAACGCAAGCTCAAAAGGGTGTCGGAGAGGATGTTGCCGACCAGCCGGACACGGCCGGCCGGGATGCCTTCGCGGCGCAGGTTGCGGCCGTCGGCCGGCGTGGTGGTAAAGAGGAGGTCGGCCAGGTGGTCGGTCAGGACCCGGTTCATCTCCTCGGGCATCAGGCGGTCGTAACTGCGCAGGCCCGATTCGAGGTGGGCCAGGCGCGGCCGGCCGGAACGGCGGCGGCAGCGGAACTGGGCGGTGGCCAGGGCGGCGGCCAGGGTGGAGTTGACGTCGCCGGTCACCACCACCAGGTCGGGGTCGAAACGTTCCAGCGCCCCTTCGAAACCGGCCATGATCCGGCCGGTCTGCTCCGAGGGCGGACCGGAACCGGCGCCGAGGAAGAGATCGGGCGGCGGCAGTTCCAGGTCGCGGAAGAAGACCTCGGACATCCGGTAGTCGTAATGCTGGCCGGTGTGGACCAGGATCGGCTCGAACTCCCCGGGAAACCGGGCCAGTTCGCGCCGGAGCGGGGCCACCTTCATGAAGTTGGGCCGGGCCCCGGCCACCAGGATTATCCGTTTCATCCGGCCTTTCCTTCCAGGACGGCGGCGAACTTGGCGGCCATCTCCCGCTGGCTGTACTTGAGGATCTCCTCGCGGCGGCCGCCGTAACCGACCCGGCCGGACCCGCGCCACTGCCCGTACCAGTCCAGCAGCCGGGCCTCAAGCGCCGCGCGGTCGGCGCAGTGAAAACCGGCGCCGGTCCGCTCCAGCAGGTCCCGGACCACGCCGCCGGAGCCGCCCAGGGCCAGGACCGGCCGGCCGGCGGCCAGGTACTCAAAGAGCTTGGCGGTGTAAACTCCCGTTTCGGCCGGGTCGTCCCAGTTGAGCAGGAGCAGGACCTGGCTGGAACGCTGGCGGGCCACCGCCTCGCGCCGGGGAACCGGACCGTGCTGGCGAACCAGGCCGGAGAGGCCGAGGCGGCCGGCGGCGCTGGCCAGACTCATTTCAGGCCGGCCGTAAAAGTTGACCTCGACCCGACCGGCCTCGATCCGGCCGGAGGCGGCCAGGCCGGCCAGGACCTCCAGGAGCAGAGACGGGTCGCGCCGGGCGCCGTAGAGACTGCCGGTGTAGGTGATGGTGAACTTCTCGTCCAGGAGGCCGCCGGCCGGGGCCAGCTCGGCCGGGTTGAAACCGTTCTCGATAACCGCCACCGGATTGGAATAACGGCCGGCCAGGCGTTCGGCCAGCGGTCCGGAGACGGTGGTCAGGCAGTCGGCCCGGCTCAAGGTGCGCGCTTCCAGCTTCGCCTCGAGGCGGCGGACCAGCCGGGGGCGAGCGTAGTAGTGGTTCTGAGTCCAGAGATCACGGAAGTCGGCCACCCAGCGGACCCGCGGGAACTCCCGCTTCAGGGCGGCGGCGGCCAGGTGGCAGGTAGCCGGACTGGAGGTGCTGATCAGGGCTGAAACCGAGGCGTCGGCCAGCCAGGGCCGGGCCGCGTCCGCCGCGTAAAGGGACCAGCCGGCCTTGTTGTCCGGGAAGGCGACCAGGCCGGTCAGGCCGGCGGCCAGCCGGCGGGAATAAGACGGCCGGGCCGCGGCCGGGAGACGGATCAGCCCGGACCGGTCAATCCGCTCGCCCGGCGCCGGCCAGGTTTCCAAGACCTGGAGTCCGGCCGCCGGCGGCCCGGGTCGGAAACTGGTCAACACCACCGGCTCCCAGCCGAACTCCGGCAGGTGGCGGGCCAGGCCGGCCGGCCGCAGCGAACCGACGTTGCGCGCCGGCGGGAAGTGGTAGGTGATGATCAGGACTTTTTTCACGCGGGATCCTCGCAAAGGTCCTGGTAAATCCCGACCAGCCGTTCGGCCACGCGCCGGAAGTCGTGGTGCCGCTCGACATAGGCGCGGCCGGCCTCGCCGAGCCGGAAACGGCCGGCGCCGTCGTCCAGCAGACCGGCCAGGACCGCACGGAGGTCGTCGGGGCCGGCCGAAACCAGCGGCAGGTCGTCGGGATAGCCGGGCCGGTAGCCCGGGTTGATAAAGCAGATCACCGGCTTGCCGCTGGCCATCGCCTCCAGCGCAAAGATACCGTAAGTGCCCAGGAGAAGCTGGTCAATGACGATGTCGGCCTCCTTGAGCGCCGCCCGGACCTGCCGGTTGGGAACGCCCTGCAGCTGGACGAAATCAAAATCCCGGCCAGAGGCCCGCAGCGACTCGACGGCCCGGGAGATGAAATCACTCCCCTTCAGGCCCGGGTTGGAGGGCGAATGGAGCACCAGCGGCCGGGCCTTGCGTGCCGGCGGCGGCGCGCAGGGGTATTCGCCCGGGTCGAGGGCCTGCGGCAGCCGGTAGCGCCGCCGGAAGAAGGGGGCCAGGTAGCCGTCCAGTTCCAGGTCGGCGGAGAGGCAGGCCCGGACGCGGCCGGCGACCCGGCGGGCGCGGCGCGCCTTCTTCCGCTCGCTCCGGGCCTCGGCCGGCAGCCGCTCCCGGAGCCGCGGGTTGGCCGCGCCGGCCCGGCTGTAAAAGCGGATGTCGCTCCCCCAGTAATGCATCAGGGTAACCTTTCCCAGCCGCCGGAGCAGTTCGAGGTCAACCGGGTTGGAGAAGAAGGTATGGCCGAAATGGAAGTGGAAGATGTCATACCGGCCGGCCCGGGCCAGGAAGGCCCGGAGCGATTCGAACCAGGCCGGGCCGCACCCGGGCCGGTCCAGCAGCCCGGCCGGGGCGCCCTGATAAGCGAACCGGTTGGACCGGTAAAAGAGGGCGTCGGCCGACCAGCCCGTTTCCCGCAGGCCGCGCACCAGCAGCCAGGCCTGGTTGGAGATGTTGACCGGAAGGTGGAGCACCCGCTGGTTCATGACCGGGCCTTCAACCTCCGGGCCGGCACGCCGGCCCAGACCTCGCCGGCCGGCACCGGCCGGGTGACCACCGCGCCGGCGCCCACGATGGCGCCCGCGCCGACCGTCACGCCGGGCAGCAGGATCGAGCCGCAGCCGAGGTCGGCGCCGTCCCCGACCTCCACCGGCTTGAAGTCCAGCCCGGTCCACATCACCGGCAGGTCGGCCGGCTGGCCCGGGTGCTGGGAGGTCAGAATCTTGACCTGGGGGCCGATACCGACCGCCCGGCCGATGGTCAGCCCGCCGGCCGAGTGCAGGTAGCAACCGGGGCCAATCCAGCTGTCCGGACCGACAATCATCAGGTTGCGGTGGTACCCGTGCAGGATGGCGCCGTGGCCGATATAAACGTTGTCGCCGATCTCGATGTGCTCCGGGTGAAAAACGAGTACCCCGGCCTCGAAGACCACGCCCCGGCCCAGTCGGCGGAAGTCGCCGGCCTTGAAGGAGCCGTCGCCGTGGCTGCGGTAGGGCGGCCGGGAACTGGATTCATCCATCAGACCTCCTTCGCCCGCTCAAACCGGGCCGGCCAGCCGGTCGGCCAGGGCCCGGGCCGACACCTCGAGGTCCGGCGCCGGGATCCCGTTGTAAAAGGGCAGGGCCAGGCAGAAACGGTAGAGCCGGTCGGCATTCGGGTAATCTTCGGGCCGGTAGCCGTACTTGCGGGCGTAGTAATCCAGGCGGTGAATGGCATAGGTGCCGATGTTGGCCTCGACGCCCGCCCGCTTCAGCTCCGCGACCAGGGGCCGGTTCTCCCGGCCGTCAATCCGGACCACGAAGGCCTGCCAGGCGGAAAGGGAATCGCCGGCGACCCGCTGGAAGGCCAGGCCGGGCAGGCCGGCCAGCCGCGACCGGTAGGCGGCGGCCAGTTCCTGCCGCTCGGCCAGCATCCGGTCCACCTCCGGCAGCTGGTTGAGGCCGAGGGCGGCCGCCAGCTCGGTCATCCGGTAGTTGAAACCGGCCGCCTGAAAGGCGCCGGCCGCATCGAGGCCGTGGTTCCGGAGGCGGCGGAGCCGGTCGGCCAGGGCCGGGTCGCCGGTGACCACCAGGCCGCCCTCGCCGGTGGTGATGAGCTTGCGCGGGTGGAAGCTGAAACAGCCGGCCGCGCCGAAACTGCCGCAGGCGCGGTCCCGGCCGCGGGAGCCGAAGGCGCCGGCCGCGTCCTCGATGACCGCCAGGCCGTGCTTGCCGGCCAGGGCGAGGATGGCCTCCATTTCGGCCGGGTTGCCGAAGAGGTGGACCGGCATGATGGCCCGGGTCCGGGGGGTCAGGGCCGCTTCCAGGCGGTCCGGGTCGAGGTTGAAGCTCTCCGGGTCAACATCGACCAGCACCGGCCGGGCGCCGGCCAGTTCAACCACGTTGGCCGTGGCCGGGAAGGTGAAGGCCGGCACCAGGACCTCGTCGCCCGGGCCGATGCCGCAGGCCAGCAGGGAGAGGTGCAGGGCGGCGGTGCCGGAACTGACCGCCACCGCCTGCCTGACGCCCAGCCATTCGGCGGCCCCGGCCTCGAACTCGGCCACCAGGCGCCCCTGGACGAGAAACCCCGACTCCAGCACCTCGTCCAGCCGGCGCTTCAGCTGCGACGGATCGCCCAGCCAGGGCTTGGAAAGGCGGATGGACATTTTAGCGGGTCCCGTTCACGCGCCGGCCGCGGCCGGCCTTTAGAAAAATTACAGGGAGAGGCTCCGGCGATACCAGTCCAGCGTGCGGAGGATGCCCTCGTTCAGGTCCACCTTCGGGGCGAAGCCCAGCACCTGGCGGGCCTTGTCGATGTTGGGGATGCGCAGTTCGACATCGACGTAGTTACGGGGCGCGTGGACGATGGCCGAACGGCTCCCGGCCAGCTGGACCACCTTCTCGGCCAGGCCCAGGATGGTGATGGTACCGCGCGGGTTGCCGATGTTGAAGGCCTCGCCCACGGCCGCCTCCTTCTCCAGGCAGAGCTGCAGGCCGTCCAGCAGGTCGTCAATGTAACACCAGGAACGGATCTGCTCCCCCTCGCCGTGGACGGTAAGCGGCTCGTGGCGCAGGGCGCGCAGCACGAAGTGGTGAATGGCCCCCTCCCCCACCTGGCCGGGCCCGTAAATGTTGAAGGGGCGCAGGATCACGCTCCGCAGCCCGTGCTGCTTGTAGAAGGCGTGGGTCAGGTGTTCGGCGGCCAGCTTGCTGACCGAGTAAGTCCAGCGGGCCTCGCCGACCGGCTGCATCCGGGGCGGGGTTTTCTCCTCGACCCGGAAGGCGTTGATCCCGAAGACCTCGCTGGTCGAGAAGTCGAGGAGGCGTTCCAGCCCTTCGGTCAGGCCGGCCGCCTGGACCGCCCGGAGCAGGTTGTAGGTGCCGATGGTGTTGACCTCGATGGTCCGGACCGGGTTCTTGATGACCGTGTCGATACCGGCCACGGCGGCCAGGTGGACCAGGTGGGTGGTGTCCTTCGGCAGGGCGGCAAGCAGGGAGTCGAAGTCGAGGAGGTCGCCGCGGATAACCTCCAGGCCGGGGCGCCCTTCGAGGCCGGAGTCCTTCAGGGAGTTGCGGGCCAGGTTGTCGTAAACCGTGACCCGGTTGCCGTCCAGCAGCCGGCCGATGAGGTTGGTGCCGATGAAGCCGGCGCCGCCGGTGATGAAGAATTTCTTGCCGGTAAGCATCTTTGCCTCGTTAAAAGCCGCGGCCCGAAACGCGGGCGCGGAATGGCCGCCGGGCCGGACCGGAAAGCCCCGGCCTTAATAATGATTTTAACATAAAACGGAGACCGCCGGAAAAGGAGGCGCGCCCCTCAGCCGCCGCCGGCCGGGCCGGTCTCCCGGACCCGCCAAGAAACCAGCCAGGAGACCAGGGCCAGCAGCAGGCAGAAGCCGAAGACCGACAGGTAGGCGGCCGGCGGGTAGAGGACAGCCCGCTCGGTGTAGGCGGCCTGGGAACGGAAGGCGTCCATGATCAGGGCGGCCAACGTGGCCACCAGGGCCACGCCCAGGTAGGCGGTGCCGTTGCCGATGCCGACGGCGCTGGCGGCGCCGTCGGCCGGAGCCATCTCCTTGAAGGCGGTCGAGAAGACGGTCGCCATCGAACTGCCGGCGGCCAGCATCAGGTAGGCGGCCAGGAACCAGCCGGCCGGCCGGGACCAGCAGACGCCCAGGAAGAGAAGCAGCACGGCCGCGAGGGTCAGGCTGGTGGCGGTGACGATCAGGGGGCGGCGCCGGGCCAGGCGCCGGGCCACCCAACCCCAGGAGAAGGCCAGCAGCATCATGACCACCATCATCCCGAGGGTGAAGGCGGCCGCCCGGGCCGGGCCCAGCCGGACGAAGTCCTCGAGAAACTTCTTGCCGATGCTGGCCTGGAGCAGGAAGTAGAGCGAAAAGTTGATCGCCCCGCAGAAGGCCAGCGGCCAGATGGCCGGGGTCCGGAAGGCGCGGACCAGGCTCTCCCGCATCTCGGGCCGGCTCGAATCGTGGACCAGGCGGCCGGTTCGATCGAGAACGGCGACCGCCAGGATGCTGACCAGGCCGGCGGCCAGGCCGGCGGAAAACAGGGCGTTGCGCCAGCCGAAGGCGGCCGAGAGGCGCTCCAGGGGCAGGGTGGCCAGCAGGCCGCCGCCGTAGCCGATGAAGAGGGCGATGCCAAGGTAGAAGGGAAAGTCGGACTCGGAGAAGATCTCGCTGATCTCCTTGACCAGACCCAGGTAAAGGGCGCTGGCGCCCAGGCCGACCAGCAGCCGGCAGAAAAAGAGCCAGAAGGGGGAGAGGGCGAAGGGAAAGAAGATGGAGCCGGCCGTCAGCAGGAGGCCGCCGGCGGTCAGCATCCGCCCCGCGCCCAGGCGGTCAACCAGCAGGCCGATCACGAACTGCATCCCGCCGTACAGGTACAGGACGGCCGTGCCCAGGCCGGCCACCGCGCTGGCCGAAAGGCGGAACTCGGTCTGGAGCTCGTTGAAGATGGTACCGGGCACCGCCACCCGCTGGAAGTAGGAGAAGGCGTAAAGGAGGCTGGTCAGGATCAGGATGGCGTGCCTGACCCGGCGCGGAGCGGTCATCTTCGTCTCCAGTCGGGGCCGGGCGGGCGGCGCGGGGCGTCTATCCGCCCGGCCCTTCGAAACGGTTAAAGGCCATGGCTGAAACTGATAGTTTACTACGGCGGATCCGGCCGCGGCAATCCAGCCACTACCGGGCGCGGACGGTCTTGTGATATTATGGATTATATGGAGCCAAGCCGGCAGAAGCTCTTCCTGATTGACGGCAACGCGGTCGCCTACCGGGCCTTCTTCGCCATCCGCGACCTTTCCACCTCTTACGGCCAGCCGACCAACGCCGTTTACGGCTTCCTCAACATACTCCAGAAACTGATCCGGGAGACCGGGCCCGATTACCTGGCCTGCGTCTTCGACGCGCCGGGCGAGACCTTCCGTCACCGACTCTTCGCCGAGTACAAGGTGAACCGGCCCGGCATGCCGGAAAACCTGGTCAGCCAGCTGCCGCTGATCAAGGAGGCGCTGGCCGCCTACCGCATTCCGACCCTGGAGGAGCCCGGCCTGGAGGCCGACGACATCCTGCGCCGGCTGGCCATCCAGGCGGCCGGGGCCGGCCTGGAGGTCTTCCTGGTCACCGGCGACAAGGACCTGCTCCAGCTGGTAAACGACCGGATCAAGGTCTACCATCCCCAGAGCGGCGAGATCCTGGACCGGGACCGGGTGGCCGAACGCTTCGAAGGGCTGACCCCGGAGAAGATCCCGGAGCTGATGGCCCTGGCCGGCGACAGCGCCGACAACATTCCCGGCGTTAAGGGCATCGGCGAAAAGACCGCCCTGCCGCTGGTGCGCCGGTTCGGAAGCGTCGAGAACCTTTACGCCAACCTGGACCAGGTGGCCAGCCCGGCCCTGCGCCGGAAGCTGGAGGCGGGGCGGGAGATGGCCTTCCTGAGCCGCCGGCTGACCGAGCTGAAGCCGGAACCGGGCGAGGCGGCCGAGCCGCTGGACCTGGCCGGGCTGGCCCGCCGGGAGCCGGACCAACCGAAACTGGCCGAGATTTTCCAGCGCCTGGAGTTCAAGAAGATGCTTCGGGAGGTGTCGGCCGACGGCGAAACCGGGCCGGACGAGCTGCTCTTCCTGGAAGCGGCCGGGGCGGAGGATAAGGGGGCGCTGGACCTGGCCGCCGAAACCGCCTACCGGCCCCGGCGGACGACCGGTTTTGAAGCCCTGCTGGGTGATCCGGCCGCATTCCGGGCCGACCTGGCCGATCCGAAAATATTCAAGGCCGGCACCGACCTGAAGGCCAAGCGGCACCGGCTGACGGAGGCCGGCCTGAACCTGGAGGGGCCGCTCTTCGACTTCGGGCTGGCGGCCGCCCTCTGCGAGGAGCCGGCCCCGGCCGGAAGCCCGGCCGAGGTCTGCCGCCACTTCGGCGGCCGCCTGAAGGAACTGGGGCTGGCCCGGCTCTTCCACGAGGTGGAGATGCCCCTGCTGCCGGTCCTGGCGGCCATGGAGCGGGAGGGAATCTACCTGGACGCCGGGTACCTGCAGGAACTCGGCCGCCACTTCCGGGAAACCCTGGCCAGCCTGGAAAGCGAGATCTTCCGCCAGGCCGGCGCGGCCTTCAACCTCAACTCGCCCCAGCAACTGGCCGGCGTCCTCTTTGAAACCCTGAAACTGCCGCCGGCCCGCAAGACCCGAACCGGCTTCTCAACCGACAACGCGGTCCTGACCGCCCTGCTTCCGCTCCACCCGGTCATCTCCCTGATCATCAACCACCGGCAGCTGGCCAAGTTGAACTCAACCTACGTGGAGACACTGCCCGGGCTGGTCGACCCGCGGGACGGCCGCCTCCATACCACCTTCAACCAGGTGGGCGCGGTCACCGGCCGCCTCTCGAGCGAGCGGCCCAACCTCCAGAACATCCCGACCGAGTCGGCCGAGGGCGTCTCGATCCGGCGCGCCTTCCGCCGCCAGAATCCGGGCGACCGGCTCTACGCCTTCGACTACTCCCAGGTGGAACTCCGCCTGCTGGCCCATTTTTCGGGCGACCCGGGGCTGCTGGCCGCCTTCCAGGCCGGCCGGGACATCCACCAGGAAACGGCCGCGGTCATCTTCAACAAGGAGCCGGGCGCGCCGGTGACCGCCGCCGAGCGCCGGACGGCCAAGGTGGTTAACTTCGGCATCCTTTACGGCATGAGTGCCTTCGGCCTCAGCCAGCAGCTGTCCATCGCGCCGGAGGTGGCCCAGGAGTTCATCGATGCCTACTTCAAGCGACACACCGGCGTCCGCGACTGGATCGGCCGCACCCTGGCCGGCGCCCGCGAAACCGGCCTGGTCACCTCGCTGCTGGGGCGGCGCCGCTCGGTCCCGGAGATCAACAGCCGGCGCACCGCCCAGCGCGGCCTGGCCGAACGGACCGCCATCAACACGCCGCTCCAGGGAACGGCGGCCGACCTGGTCAAGCTGGCCATGGTCCGCGTCAGCCGCGACCTGGCCGGCCGGGGACTGCGAAGCCGGATGATCCTCCAGATCCACGACGAGCTCCTCTTTGAGGGACCGGAATCCGAGGCCTCGGAGCTGGCCGACCTGGTGCGCCGGGACATGGAAACCGTCCTGGAGCTGGCCGTCCCGCTCCAGGTGACGGCCGCCGCCGGCGAGACCTGGGCCGACCTGGAGCCGATCTGAAGACGGGACGGCCATTAAACGAAAACCGGACGGATTCCAACTTAATTGAGAGTGGAAAAGAAACGAAATCACGGTGCCGGACGCCACTTGACAGGGGCAGTTGAACCCGGTATAATACGGGGTGTAAATTAAATATAGTCCCGCAGGTACTTGACAAGGCGTTTCAGTTGGGCTATAATGGGCCCAGAATGTTGAAGTAGCAACAAAAATCTCAAAACGAAAGGGGGTGAATAAACGATGAAATCGAGAAAGGGTTTCACCCTGATCGAACTCTTGGTGGTAATTGCCATTATCGCCATTCTGGCGGCAATGCTTCTGCCGGCACTTGCCAGGGCGAGAGAGCAGGCTCGGCGTTCCAACTGTCTCAGCAACCTGAAACAGCTTGGTCTGGCTCTGCACATGTACTCGCAGGACTACGCCGAGAAGTTCCCGAAGGCCACGGTTGACACGGTGGTCAACGACATGCA